>JABJCF010000088.1 GCA_018665625.1 Nitrospina sp.
ACCGCAATTTAATATGATTAAAAAAACTATAATTTGGCTAAAAAATGATCTTCGCTTATCTGATAATGGGGCATTGAACTATGCCCATAAAAACAATCATGAGCTTTTATTTTTATATATATTTGATGAATCATCTTCTATCGGATCTGCCTCAAAGTGGTTCCTGCATAAAGCTCTTGATGCTTTCAGGCTGGATATAAAACAAAAATATAATGCTGGCTTATTAATAGCTTTAGGAGGTCCAAAACAAATTTTAGAAGAGACAGTAAGGAAATATGACATAAATTCTATCGTATGGAATCGTGTTTATGAGCCAGAAGCAATAAAAAGAGATATTAAAATCAAAGAATATTTTAAAGAAAGTGGTTTAGAGGTGAAAACTTTCAATAGTTCACTTCTGTTTGAGCCATCTAAAATTCAAAATCTTTCCAAAAGTTATTTTAAAGTTTTTACTCCATTTTGGAAAAAATGCCTAATTCGAATTAACCAAGTTCAAGCACCTCATAAAATTCCAGAATCCCTGCATTTGGTAAAAATAGACTCACAAGACTTATTCGACTTAACAAATCTCGAATTGCTTCCTAAAAACCCAAATTGGGCTAAGAAATGGGACGCCTTGTATCAAGTTGGCGAAGAAGAAGCTCATAATTTAGCTGAAGACTTTATGAACAATAGAATGCTAAATTATAAAGAAGGTAGAGACTTTCCAGCAACCAACAATACTAGTTTTTTATCACCATATATACATTTTGGACTTATCAGTCCTAAGCAAATCTACTTTAAGTCAATGATGTTTTTTGGCAACTCAGGATTAAATCATTTCTTAAGTGAAATTGGCTGGAGAGAATTTTCCTATCATCTGCTATATCATTTCAAAGACCTGCCTACAAAAAACTTTAAATCCAAATTTGATAATTTTGCTTGGGATAATAATCAGAGAAACTTAGAAAAATGGCAAAAAGGAATAACAGGATTCCCCTTAGTAGATGCGGGAATGAGACAGTTGTGGCAAACTGGATGGATGCATAATAGAGTTAGAATGGTGGTTGCTTCATTTTTAACCAAAAACCTTCTAATAGACTGGAGAATTGGCCAAGAATGGTTCTGGGATTGTTTGGTGGATGCTGATTTGGCTTCAAATTCTGCCTCCTGGCAATGGGTTGCTGGAAGTGGCGCTGATGCTGCGCCATATTTTAGAATTTTTAATCCAATCACGCAAAGCCAAAGGTTTGATCCAAAAGGGGACTATATCAGAAAATGGGTTCCAGAAATAGCTCATTTATCTGATAAGGAAATTCATTGTCCAATTAGTAGAGATGAATATCCTGAAGCGATGGTTGATCTAAAATTTTCTAGAAACAGAGCTTTGGCAATTTATAAGGGCATTGCACCCTTACCGTAATTAGAAGGAGTTGTATCATAATATGTAATATATTATCAAAACTTACTTAGAAAGTCCCATGATGAAATCAAGACATTATTGAATAAATTTTTCTAAAACTATCTACTTAAAATCCTATCTAACTCTATTTTTATTACGAAGACAAGGTTGCTTCATTGGGGACTAAAACTCCTTAATTATTTACCCGGATATATAATGTTATAATCGCATATGTTGGCGAGCAAAGGGCTAATTTAACGCCATTTATTACTAAATAGCCTTGTCCTTTTCCATGAAACACATAATCGCTTTTGATGTTAAATCTTTCTTGTAATCTCTTTCTAAATCTAAGTATTTGTATTACATCTTCTACCAATGCTATATCTTGATTTCGCCCTGGCTTAGCTTTCCTAACCCCAGTTAAAAAAAGCCACCATAACAAACTCTTTGACTGTTTAGTTATACTCTTTTGTTACGGCATTAAAGAATCTAGGGCTTAATTAGTTTTCATAAACCTATCGTCTAGCTTCTTATTTAAATTTTTAATCCCCTTAGCTTGATTAAATTGGAATTTTTCCAATAGATTACTTTAAATCAAAACGGTCTAATCTCATTACTTTAGTCCAAGCTTTTACGAAGTCTTTGACAAATTTTTCTTTTGAATCATCAAAGGCATAGATCTCAACAACAGCTCTTAATTCGGAATTAGAGCCAAATACTAGGTCAACAGATGTCGCTGTATACTTTACCTTGTCAGTTTCGCGATCCAATCCTTCATACAATCCGCTAACTTTACTTTTGCGCCATTTTGTTGACATGTCTAGTAGGTTAACAAAGAAGTCATTATTTAACTTACCTGAATTGCTAGTTAGTATACCATGATTACTATCGTCCACATTTGTATTAAGTACTCGCATGCCGCCAATAAGAGTTACCATTTCTGGAACAGTAAGGTTGAGCTGATCTGCTTTATCCACCAACATTTCAACTGGAGAACGGTAGCTTTCACTTTTATTGAAATAATTACGAAATGCATCGGCTTGTGGCTCAAGTAATGCAAAAGATTTTACATCTGTTTGCTCTTGGGTTGCATCAGATCGTCCTGGCTGAAAGGGAACCTCAATATCAAAGCCTGCATTTCTGGCAGCTTTTTCAACTGCAGCATCTCCTCCAAGAACAATTAAATCTGCTAACGAAACCTTTTGATTAGTAATTGTAACATTTATAAAGGATTCATTAAAATCTTTTTGGATCTTTTTTAACTTACCTAACACTTTTGATAGTTGCTTAGGATTATTAACTGCCCAATCTTTTTGTGGCAATAATGCAATTCTTGCACCATTAGCACCACCCCTCATATCTGAAGCACGAAAAGTAGAGGCAGAAGCCCAAGCTGTTTCAACTAGCTCAGATATAGTTAAGCCAGATCCAAGAATCTTTTCCTTTAAGTTGCCTATATCCAACTTATTGACTAATCTGTAATCAGGAGTTGGCACTGGATCTTGCCAAATAAGTTCTTCATTTGGCACATATTCACCTAAATAGCGGATTGATGGCCCCATATCGCGATGAGTTAATTTGTACCAAGCTTTAGCAAAGGATTTTTGATATTCATCTGGATTATCAAGGAAGCGCTTAGCAATCTTTTTATATTTAGGATCAAA
>JABJCF010000089.1 GCA_018665625.1 Nitrospina sp.
ATGACCAAAAGCGATGCGAGAGCTGATGCAACTAAAGAAAGGGCAGCAACTTTTTTACCTTGAGACAGTTCGTTAAACCGTTCGCCGAGTTGTCCTAGAAAATCCTGAAAGTTATCCATGAGAATTTATTTTTTATAGTTAATAATATTTTCGTATATTAAATTATCGACCCAGGTCAATGGCTCTAATAGCCATCGCCTTGGACGCGTTTAGTGCTGTCACATTGGCTTCAAATGATCTTTGTGTGGTCACCATATTGACGACCTCTGTCATAGGGTCGATATTGGGCATGGCCACATATCCTTCATCATTTGCGTCTGGATGTTTAGGGTTATAAACCAAACGAGGTTCCGACTGATCTTCCACAACTTCAGTAATTTGTGGTTTAGTAAGTCGATCTCCCAATTTATTTTTAAAAATACTTCCAAATTCACTTTCCATAGGAACCGCAGTCACTAAAATATCTTTTTTGCGATAGGGGCCTCCTTCAGGAGTTCGGGTGGTTTCGAGATTCGCAAGGTTGCTGGAAATCGCTTCCATGCGTTTTCTTTGAACGTTTAATCCCGATGAACTGATTTTCATGTTGGTAAGAAAATCCATGATCCCGCCCTTCCTTTGAAAACTTAACTTCGATTAGTAATAAAACCCGCAATTTGAGGAGGTTTTGATAGTAAGTTAGCAAGTTCCATACCATTGCTCAGATTTCTGGAGAGCAGAGCAAGAACCAACGAAAATCCTTTTATTTATATAAGTTTAAAGGGAAGGAGGGACTTCAACATGAGGTCTCGCAGACACAAGACCCCGTCATATTTTTGGCTTTTGGGAGGACTTTATCCCCTCTTAATGTAAATCCCCAGTTCACTTGGCAAAAATCTCTACCTCACCTGTCACAAGAGGTTTGGCCGGAAATGAGTCAAATTTATGGCTACTATAAGAAGTGGGTTTGATTAGGTTTTTAACGGGCTTAAAAAACTCTTTTAACCTCAAGGCCTTTCATCAATCCATGGCAAAACCTTTACAATTATTATAAAATCGGCACCAGAAAGCTAAGAGTACCAATTGCGAACCGAACTAATTCCTACCTACCCAAACTAATGGTTATATGAATTTATTTTTTGCTAATTTTGCCAGTTTAATGTGGGGGCCCTGGCTTCTTATTCTATTGTTGGGTACAGGCCTTTGGTTAACGTTCCGGTTGGGCGGTATCCAGTTTCGCAACCTGTTTTATGCACTTCGTTTAGCATTCTCTAAAGAGCGAAAAGGTGAAGGCGATATTTCCCATTTTGGTGCATTGATGACAGCCATGGCGGCTACAGTGGGAATGGGCAACATCGCGGGCGTGAGCACTGCCGTTGCCCTTGGGGGACCCGGTGCCATCTTCTGGATGTGGATGACAGGATTGGTCGGCATGGCCACCAAGTATTCAGAAAGCTTTTTAGCTGTTAAATACCGGCAGGTCAACGAGCATGGCGAATTTTCTGGCGGTCCAATGTATTATCTGGAATATGGACTGGGCCAAAAATGGTTGGGGGTGAGTTTTGCCATTTTCGGGTCTCTCGCGGCCTTTGGTATCGGCAATATGATTCAAGCCAATACCGCTGCAACGGCGGTAGCTGAGGTCCTGGGTTCTAGTAAGTTTTCTGTAGGAATCATTTTGTCTTTTTTGACTGCGATGGTGATTATAGGAGGTA
Source organism: Nitrospina sp. (assembly GCA_018665625.1). The sequence continues at coordinate 1,692 of JABJCF010000089.1, forward strand.
TCAAACGCATTTCAGAGGTTGCCTCCTATTTTGTTCCCATAATGGTGGCCATATACTTTACAGGTGCATTGGTAGTTATTCTTTCCCACCTGGGGCAATTGGGAGTGGGAATAAAATTAATCTTTGAACATGCCTTCACCGGAACGGCGGCTACAGGGGGTTTTATTGGTGCCAGTTTGGCTCAAACTATCCGCTATGGCGTGGCGCGAGGTCTTTTTTCAAATGAGTCGGGGATGGGAAGTGCCCCCATTGCGGCGGCGGCGGCAAAAACCAATCAACCGTCGAAACAAGCACTGGTTTCCATGAGCGGGACATTTCTAGATACGTTGGTTGTATGTTCCCTAACCGCAGTGGCATTAGCCTCCACGGGGGTCTGGGTTTCCGGAGAAACAGGAGTCGCATTGACCATGCAGGCTTTTTCCGCCGGCCTGCCGGGAAACTGGGGCAACTTTATTGTAACTCTGAGCGCGATCACTTTTGCTTTTTCATCCATATTGGCTTGGGAGTATTATGGTGAAAAATGTTTCGAATACCTTTTTGGAGATAAATGGGTTCATCTCTACCGATATCTCTGGGTACTTTTTGTATTTATTGGGGCCATAGTAAAGTTGGAAGTGGTCTGGAATTTTTCTGACGCCATGAACGCCTTGATGGTGGTTCCAAATCTTATTGGTTTGGTTCTTTTGAGTGGAGTTCTCTTTCGCGAGACCAAGACTTACGAATTAGGAGTTCGTGATGGTTCCATTGATAAGTTTGACTGATAACCTTCGCCATGAATAAAGCCTACATAAATTTTCATTGCTGTCTCTTTATTTTTTTTCGCAGCCGTCAGTCTCCCGGTTAGCTAAAGCCTCTGCTGAAATAAATTCGGGTCTCTTTCCTAATACGTTCGATAAGTTTTCTGTTGATGGCCAGTTGCATTTGTTTTTCAACATGACAGCAACCCCTCGATTTGCAACGCCAGGAAAAGGCAGATTTAATTCTTTTTTTAAAATCTTTAGAAGGCAGTTTTCAACCGGTGACCCTCCCAAATCTACCATAATAAAACAGATGAAATAACCGCATTTAGAGTTAGGCTGGGGGACGGGTTTCGCCGTATTCGTTGAGTTTGTTGCGAAGGGTGCGGATGCTGATGCCCAAGGAATCGGCAGCTTTTGTTTTATTGCCATTGACTTCTTCCAAGGTCTGCATGATGAGCTCTTTTTCCATTTCATAAATGGTTCCCGACAATCGCAGAGTAGATTTATCTTTCGACTGCAATTCTTCATCAAAGAATAAATGTGATGGTAACATTGTGTCGCCCTGACACATCAGGCAGGAACGCTCTACAATATTCCCCAACTCACGTATGTTTCCCGGCCAACGGTATTTTTTGAGAAGACTCAGCGTTGCAGAATCTATCTTTATGGGTGATTTGCCATTCTCCTCGCAAAACTGCTTGGCAAAATTTCCCACGAGAACTGGAATATCATCGATTCTCTCCCGCAATGGAATAAGATTAAGAGGTACTACATTCAATCGGTAATACAAATCTTCACGAAATTCCTGATCATGGATGCGCTTTCGAATATCGCGATTGCTGGTAGCGATCACCCGCACATCCACTGGGATAGGCGCCCTTCCACCAATTTTATCGACCTCATGCTCTTGTAAAACGCGAAGAAGCTTAGCCTGCAGGGACATAGACATCTCTGTCACTTCATCCAGCAATAATGAACTGTTGTTGGCCAGTTCAAACTTTCCTTCTTTGTTTTCTGTAGCTCCTGTAAACGACCCTTTTTCGTGCCCAAACAATTCTGACTCGAGCAACCCCTCGGGCAAAGCTGCGCAGTTTACAGCCATAAAAGGTTTCTCGGACCGTGGACTGCATTGATGGATATATCGTGCAAATAATTCTTTCCCCGTTCCAGTTTCTCCCATAATGAGAACAGTGGATTTGCTATACGCTACGTTTTCGGCAAATTGCAGTAGCTTTTTCATCTCCTCATTTTGGGTAACGATTCTTTTCATCTCCCCCAATGATTCTGTTTGTGTAGAAGGGCGAGGTGTTGCAGGAATAAAGCTACCGGGGTCAAGAAACGCTCGCTTAACGGTTGAAACCAATACGTCCGCAGAAAATCCGGAACCTTTAATTAAATAATCGAACGCCCCTTCTTTCATAGCTTCAACAGCGTTATCTATTGTTCCATATGCTGTCATAACTACTACCTGGGTTTTTGAGGATTTCTCTTTTACCGCACGTAGCAATTCCAAGCCACTCAATTTTGGCATACGAACATCGGTTAATACTAAATCGAAATCTTCATCTTCCATTTTTTCTAATGCCTGCTGCCCGTCTTCAGCCAAAGTGAGTTGGAATTTTTCTCTTTTCAGCGTGGTCTCTAAAGCCACCCGCATTTCGGACTCGTCATCAACGATTAGAATTTTTTTGGATGCATTATTTTTCATCGAAATTCTCATCCCAACTTGGAATTTTAACGGTAAAAGAAGTTCCCTTTCCCTCTTCACTAACTGCATCGATTGTCCCCTGATGCGCTTTAATAATATTATGGGAAATGGCCAGGCCGAGCCCGGTGCCTTTATCTTTTGTAGTGAAAAAGGGGTTGAATATTTTCGCAAGATTGTCCGCAGACATTCCTACTCCATTATCCGCAACGGTAACAGAAATATATTGACGAGCTACAGAACCATTTTCGGGGCTTTGGTTGGGAACAGATGATTTTTGAGTGATGAGACTCAACTCCCCTCCATCTGGCATCGCCTGGATTGCGTTATTGATAAGATTTGGAAATACCTGGCGCAATAGTTCTCTATCCCCATTCGCTAATAAGGTGCCCTGCCCTGATTTGCGAATCACTTTAATATTTTCTGGAACACGAACATTATTGATTCCCTCCAGGCATTCGGTCAACAAATGGTTAATATCGCATTGCTGGCGAGAGGGTTGCGCGGATTTTGCAAACAATAACAAAGTCGAAATGATGCGATCCATATTCTGCACACCCGCCCGGATATGCTGCACCAGATTTTCTTTTTCAGTATCTCCTTCCAAATCTTTTTTGAGCAGTGACGCAAACAGCTCGATACTTCCTAAAGGATTTCTTATTTCATGGGCGATGCCTGCGGCCATTTCTCCCATTTCCCGCAGTCTTTGATTACGTTGTGCAAGCTCTTCCATTTTGCGAAACTCAGTCATATCCTGCAAAATTAATATGGTGCCGATCTGGCCACCGTGATTATCCCAAACGGGGGATGCAGAGACACGAACGTGCAGGGTCCCTCCATTTGCGCTGGGAATATCCTTGTCCTGGCTTATAGTTTCGCCACGGTTTTTTCCCAACCTTGCAACTACAGGTTCAAATAATGGAAACACTTCATTTAAAGTTTTCCCCAAACAACTTTGCGGTTTTATGCCGGTTAAAATCCCAGCGGTTTTATTATATGTGGTAATAATTCCTGCGCGATCTACGACGATAACGCCGTTGGTCTGGCTTTCTAATATATCGTTCAGGTAATTTTTTACCCGCTCCTTTTCTGCCAGGTTTTTTTCAAGCTCATCGTTTTTATCGGACAGTTCGAGGTCTAGTTGCTTGACTCTTCCTTGAAGCTCATCATAGGAATTTTGCAACTGGGCGGTGACTTCGTTAAAAGCCTCCATATTCTGAATGAGTGTTTGGATTTCTTTACTTTTGTTGCCGCCAGGGTTTGTCATAGGAAGGATTGCTGTGGGTTTCCAATCTATACTTATTATAAATTAAAAATCATCCTTCTTTTAATTGTTTTTCCCATTCCTGGATATTAGCACTAGATTGGGCAGCGCGTTTGAGAATAGGATCTGCATTTTGGGCCTCGACCAGTTTGTTTATTCCATCCTTGGATTTTTCTATATCCCCCTGCTGTTCATAGCTTTCAATCAATAGATAGTCCGCCCATTCTTTAAGCGGGTTTTCCGGAAAAAGCTCTTTTGCAGACTGAAATGCAGCAACCGCAGCCTTAAACCGATTGATCTTAAACAGTGAGGTGCCGAGGTGATAATATGATTTCTGGATATAATCGGGAATAACTCTCTCTTTCCTATCATATTCGGCAATTGCATTTTGATAAGACTGAGCCGCTTCTGCATACTTTTTCATTTCTGTTTTGACTTCTGCTATTAAATAGTGGATCTCCGCTTTATTTTTCGACAATCCGAGTAATTCTTCATACATTGTTAACGCGCCAAAGAGGTTCCCGTTTCCTTCATGAGCCTGAGCAAGAAGTTTTTTCGCCTCATTCAACCTTTTACTACGAGGAAAGTTTTTAACGAAGGAACGACCCACCATTATGGCTTCATCAAAACTTTTTTCTTCAAGGTGTATTTGGCCCAGATTCAGGAAAATTCTGTCTCGATATGTTTTCTCGGAGTCGAGCACCTTAACTTTTTCATAAAATTTGACTGCTTCAGGAAACATTCCAATAGCTTGATAGGCTTCTCCCACCTGTAACAAAGTTTTGGCATTTTTAATATTCTTGATAGGCAAACTAACAAAATCACTGTAAGAATAAAGTATGGGCAACATTCCTTTTTGTTTGGAATATTTATCTACCAGCGCAATGAGAGCCTGCTTAACAAACCGTTCGGCCTCTTGCGAATAGCGGGATTCGGGTCCTAGCGGGAAAAGTTTTTTAAACTCATCAATAGCTTTCAAGTAATTCTGTTCCAGCAAATACGCAATGCCACGACTCAAAGTTACCTCGGCCAGTATCTCTACGCTTTTTGCTTCCTGAGAAATTTTTTCGTAGGTAGGAAACGGTTTGTAGTAATAGGAAACATCGAAAACAATATCGTTTACTTTTAAGCGCGGACTGCGAATTCCGATGTCAGCCATACGGATTCTCCCATACTGGGTGTCGGCACTGTCTTCCTTAATTACATTCTCCTCTTTATCAAGCACCGGTTTTCCTTCTCCATCCAGTTTGTCGACCCGTTTTTTGCTGGATTCATCAAAAACTGCTAAAGCATTTTGATAGCTCCCCTGAAGCAAGTAAGTATCACCAATTTTATTTAATGCTTTATGTGCTTTCTCTGAAGTTGGATCCAAATTCAAAAGGTTGAAATAATGCTTTCGGGCTTTATCATATTTTTCCTGGGAAAAATAAATTTCCGCCATTTTAAAATTTATTTCGGGTTTTTCATTGAGTTCACCTGGCCAGCGTTTGGCACCTGTCTCATAAATTCCAAGAGCCTGTTTATAATCGTTTTTCTCGAAAAATCGATTGGCGATCTCAAAAATGCCTGCTTTAGCATCTATATTTTTGGGGTCTTTCTTGAGAATCAATTGAAACGCATCAAAAGCTTCTTTAAACCTTTCCTCTTTCATCAGCATGGCAGCCAGGCTATTCTCCCGCGTTTGATTATATAAACTTTTCTTTTCTGACTTGATACCCTGGCCGTAAAGAGTTCTGGCCTCAAGCCTATAGCCTATGTCATCGTAAATCGTCGCCACTTTTAGCAGAGCATGGTCATAAAATTTTGACTTGGGAGCTTTTCTCATAGCTACCTGATAAGCTGCGAGAGCCTTGTCGTAATTAGGATTTAGCTCCTTAAAGGTTTTGCGGTATTCAGATTCAGCCTTTAAATACAGAATCTGCCCTAGATATTTGCTTTGTGGAAATTTATCTGCAAACTCCTGTAGAACTTTTGCTGCGGAAGGATAATTTTGACCTTGAAATTCTTTTAGTGCTTTTTGATAATCCTCCCATCCGTTTTCTACTTTTTCCTGTTCATCATTACTAACAAGATCACGGATTTTATTTGGGGTGAAACCTGCCAGCCGTACCCTTTTACTTGGAATAGAGTTATCTCTTCCTTTCTTTTTATTAATATCTTTTTGGGCTTTCCCTCCTGAAGCCGAAGATGGCAAGCCTCCAATTTTGGCTTTTAATATCGGCTTGGTCTCTCCCTTTAGATCAATAATGATTTGAGGTTTTTCGGGGTTCATGGAGTGGAAAAACCGAGTATTGGATTGCTTTAAAATAAAAGAAACTTTTATTTTTCCCGCTCGGGAACTAACCGTAAACTGCTCAAGGTTTTTGTCATTAAAGGCTTTGCCTCTGACCCTTGGGCCGCTCTGGGTCTCTGGCAGGGTCAAAACTATGCGCTTTTCTGAAAAATTGGCATCTACCTTATAGAGAACCGGTTCCGTCAAATCGATTAATATTCTCGTATAAACGGGATGAGGACCGATTTTAACGGTTTTAAGGATCGGACCACTCCTGAAAGCCTCTTCCTGAGCCGAAATATCTGACACTGAAAATGATTGCGTAAATAACAATGCAAAGATTAATGCCAGTCTGAATTTGGATTTTATCAACATATTCTCTAATTTTGAGCTTTTTTCATTAAATAAAGCAAATTTGATACCATTTACCCATTTCCAGGCGTCTAAGCATCTTTAAATCGCGGAAACCTAAATTTCTAAACGTTTTAACCGTAAATATAGTATAAAGCGGTCTATCACTATTTTCGACATTTTCATTGGAAACATGATGCAATAGGAGTCAGAAATTTGACTTTAATCCGTTTTTTTTAGTTAATCTATAAAGGTTACCCACCTCGGAGTAAAGTATGAGCGTACCCGAACCATTGAAATGGCAAGAGTCTGAAGCCGTTCGGAATTTGTTGAAAAAACAAAATAACCTGCTGGGGGACTCTCTGGAAGCGCTGGATCATCTGATCTATTTGCAGAAAAGCATCAACCTTCTTAGCTCTGAGGAAATCAGCAGGGTCATGGCAGAAAAGTTGCCATACATTTTATCTGTAAAGTATTTTTCTTTTTTCTTGTTTGATAAAGATCGAAAAAAATTACGCCTCATGAGCCACAACCACCCCGAACTGCAAAATGACCTATCCATTTATCAGAACGATTCCCCAATTATGAAAGAAGCCATGACATCTGGCAGATATCTTTTTGAGCAAGATTTCGCAAGCTCAAGATATTTTCGTGGACGAAGGAATAAATTGTTTCAAAGTGAGTTTTTTGTTTCTATTCCTTTAATGATTGAAAACGAAATTATTGGGGTCTTGAATCTGAATGATAACGAAAAAGGATTTTATAATGTTGGAGATTTGGATTTTGCTTTGAGTGTTTCTGAGTTTGTTGCACTTTCAATTAGTAACGCTTTACTATTCGAAACTGTGGAAAAACTTTCGGTTACTGATGGCTTGACGGGCCTCGATAATCACCAGCATATGCAGTCTCTTTTGAAAAACGAAGTAATTCGTTGCCAAAGGTATGCCTCTTCCCTATCCATTATTATGATGGATATTGACCATTTTAAAAATGTGAACGACACATATGGTCATCAGAAGGGTGACGACATTCTTCTCGATTTTGCAACGACTATGAAAAAGTTTTGTCGGTCCAATGACGTCGCCGCAAGATATGGCGGTGAAGAGTTCATTCTGGTACTGCCTGAAACAAAAGTTAAGGGTGCTTTTTATATTGCTGAGAGAATTAGAGAAGAAATGGCAAACCAGACTTTTAATCATAAAGGAAAAGATTTCAATGTAACGGTCAGCTGTGGAATTGCCGAGTTCGATTCGAACCTCATTAAGAGCCCTGCTGATATTATCAAGGTTGCCGATCAAGCCTTGTACAAAGCCAAACATGAAGGCAGAAACCGCACGGTCATAGGATCCTCATGAAAAAATCACTTCATTGGTTCCGATCAATAAAAAATCTGCCTTCCCTTCCTGAGCAGATTAACAGTGTGCTTGTGGCCACAGGCTCTACTTCATCGATGGATTATAATATTGTGGAAATTATTCAATACGATCCTTCAATGGCACTTAGCGTTTTAAAAGTCGCTAACAGTCCGGTTTATGGTTACTCTAAAAAAATTTCTTCCCTACAACAAGCAGCCGGTCTATTAGGTCCAGGTGCGATTAAAAATATCATTCTGCGCACTCCTATTCTTGAAAGATATTTGACAGACCAGAAAAATGTTCCTCCTATAGATTTTAGCGCCCTATGGTTACATTGTGGGATTACAGCATCATTGTCTGGTGGGCTCGGGCGTTTGATTGGAAATCTTGAATCAGATGTGTGCTTTACCGCAGGTTTGATTCACGATGCCGGGGCAATTGCATTATCTGCTTTTTATCCACAAGAACTGGCGGAAGCCTTTGAAATTTCCAAAAAAGAAAAGATAAGCTTGCTTGATGCCGAAAAAAAAGTTTTTGGGTTTAACAGCTCGGAAGTAAACAATGAACTGATGACCGCATGGAATTTTCCTGATTCTCTTTTAGATTCGTATTCAGACAGCCTGGAAAGCATGCCACCCCAGGTTTCTAAACAGATGACGGTGGTGGCACTGGCAAAGCTACTTGCCAGTGAATGGGATTACCCCAGTTGCACTCATCCTCACAATGAACCGAGCAAGGAAATTTTGTTAAAATCCCTGAAAATAACAGCTAATGATTTATCTGAGTGGGAACCTGAACTTAAAAAATATGCACTGCTTGCTGTCAGCTTTTTAAAAAGGGAGGGTTAGAGGTCTGGCCCCATCAAACCAATAAAGCTATTGAGGAGCTTGGGGTCAAAATCATTGATCATTTGTTTTTTCATAATGACAAGTGTATCAAAAGCACTCAATGCTTTTTTATAAGATCGTCTAGTTGTTAACGCATCGTATACATCCATGATCTTGCAAATACGAGCATAACGATGAATCTCCTCACCTTCTTTTCCATCAGGGTAACCCCCGCCTTTGAATTTCTCATGATGTTCTGCAGCCATCCTCACTACGTTATTGGTATAACATTTCATTCCTGTCAGGATTTCACTACCCGCAGCAGCGTGGATTTTCATTAATTCGAATTCTTCGTCATTGAGCTTCCCGCTTTTATTTATCAAGGCATGGTCCACTTTTGCTTTACCCACATCGTGCAACATCCCTCCCAAAGAAAGCTGACGGGTATCGCCTTTGCTCATTCCACTTTTAACACCAAATGTCATGCAATAAAGACCAACATTAACGCTATGGGTATAGGTGTAATAATCTTTACTGGTGATCGCTGCGATTCCATGAAAACCTGCTTCAGCAGTGGTCATACAGTCTTCCATCATATCCATCACTTCTTCAGATGCTTCCAGAATTTTTTCTGAGGTATTATTCTCAAAAAATTCTTTCATAACACCTTTGGATACTTCGTAAATTTTTTCGGTTTTCTCTTTTAACGGGATATCTGGGTTTGACACCATCGCCTTTAATGAAGCAGTGGCATATTTGTAATACTTGAAGAGGTCTTCTTCATGAATGAAAAAGTCCTGATCAGTACCATCTTCGAGAAGTCTTCTTACTTTATCTTGGTGCTGGGGATCGGTGCTGGCAAATTTGACATACTTAGTCGTCCCTGAAAAACCCTATTTCCAGAGAAAAATGGTAAAGAAGGTCCGTGTTTTTATTCAGCAATCGGTCGAAAATGGTTTTTGAACAACCACGAAAAAAGAAATAATAAGAAA
>JABJCF010000090.1 GCA_018665625.1 Nitrospina sp.
AATAATGATCGGTGCAATTGAAATACTTATTATCGCAGTAATTTTCGGGATCATCTATGGTCGCGATGCCATTGACAAAACCTTCAGGAAGTCGGCAGACGAAAGTGTTGTCGAAAGCATGGCCGGTGACTTGAAGGAATATTATGAAGACGACCCAAAACGTATGGTTAAATTGGGAGTCTTCATTGTATCAGCAATTGCTTTTGTAATCACAGGTGCCTACTGGGCAATCACCCGCACCGACTTTTTAAAAATGATCGGGCTCGATCAATAATTAAATCCGTTATCCCTAACGTGGATGTATGGATCGCCGCCTTTTAAAGTTTTGCCCCCGACAATTTCCCCAACATACAAAACATGGTCACCCGCCTGCATAGAATGAGCAACTTCACATTCAAGATAAGCAACCGCATCGCTTAAAATACGGATACCACCGAGACCCTTACGGGTTTTAACACCTTTAAAAATATCGTCAGAAGGTCGACTGAAATGTTTGAGCAAAGTCATATCATCTTTGGGAAGAACATTCACGATGAACGCATCCGATCCCTCAACCAAAAGTCGAGCCGCACGAAGAGTACCCAGCGCAATAGTCACAGCAGGAGGATCAAACGAACATTGATTCACCCAACTCGCTAGAACCGCATCTTCCTTATCTTCGCATTTAGCCGTTACCACATATAATCCACTGGCAACCCTTCCCAAAGCTTTGCCCACCTGTTTCTTGTTCTTCACTAAAAATCTCCTCTCTCCAATATGGAGTTATTGAAATTTAATAATCACTTTTATTTGGCCTTCACAGAATTATATTCGCGCAATATCTCCACCAGTTTTTCACGCGGAACAATTCCTTTTCCAACTAGAAGGTTTCCCAGCAACTCATTGGTTGTGCTTTGAGACTCAACCAGCTCATCTATCTGACCTTGATTCAGCAAACCCATCTCAATAGCAATGACGCCAAAATCGTTTGCGTCCCTCAATCTTTTTCTTTGCTCCGTTAGAACCTTAAATAAAGATTTGGAATCCAAAAAACCTTTCTGAACCGCCATTTGCCCCATAGGCATTTTATTCTGCTGTTGGTCATCCAGCGCAGCGACCAGTTCCTCTTCCTTAACCAGTCCCCTATCCAACAAAAATTCTCCAAACAACATAACCCTTCTCCGTTATTTAGTAGTCATTCCAAAAACCCCATCCCATTCATCTGGTGGAGGTTGGCCCTGAAAAGTAATACAGCGTTCAAAATAAGTCAACGAGGGGCCATCATCTTCATCCATTGCCAACACCTTCTCAAAACATTGGATGCCCTCTTCCCACCTTCGGTTTCGGTAATGATCCAGTCCTTCATTAAAAACAGGAAGTTTTTCCTTAAACTCCGCACTTAATTTACCCTTTTCGGCGAGAACCTCAAAAATTCTTACCGGCTCGTTTTTTCCTACAACCCGTATCAAATCCAGTTCCCGGACCTCGATATCATCCTTAACCTGCTCATAAGTGAACTGACTAATCATAGTATAAGTTCGATACTGCTTATTTACACCCTCTAAACGCGCCGCAAGGTTTACCGAATCACCCATCATCGTATAATCCATGCGGCTCTTGGAACCCATATTCCCAACAACCATAGCGCCCGTATTGATTCCAATGCGCATGAACAATTCATGCTTGCCTTCCTTTTTCCAGCCTTCGCGAAGCTCGGCAAGCCGGTGCTGCATTTCCAGAGCCACCAGACAAGTGCGCCGGGCATGATCCTCGTGCGGAATAGGTGCTCCAAAAAATGCGATGATGGCATCCCCTTCAAACTTATCCACCGTACCTTCATACTTCATTATGATGTCCGTCATCTCAGTCAAATAATGATTCAAAAGATCTACCAGTTCTTCCGGCTCCAGATTTTCAGATATGGTAGAAAACCCCGCGACATCAGAAAAAAATGCAGTCAACTCTTTCCGTTCTCCGCCCAGTTTTAATAAGTTGGGATTATCCACCAACTGATCGACCACCGCCGGTGCAAGGTATTGACTGAACGCACCCCTGATAAATCTTTTTTCTCTTTCCTCAAATCCAAATTTAAATAAAGTGATTCCGGAATAAACAAAAATCTGCGTAAAAACCGGATAGACCGTATTTATCCACAATCCTTTTTCTGTAAACAAATAATAATCCACACCCAGGTAGCCACCTACGCCTAGCAGTACCATGCCAGCCATTGCATAGGCTTTAAAGTAAATCGAGATTAAACCCAAAAGAATTCCAGAAACAAAGATCATTAAAAAATCCAAAACTTTCAGCCAAGTCGGTTGAACAATGAAATCCTGCTGAATCAGATTTTCTATGACATTGGCATGCACCTCCACACCCGGGTAAAGCGTGCCATAGGGTGTCGTTTTAATATCAAGGATGCCAGCCGCCGTGCCACCCACTAAAATAATTTTATTCTCCAGTTCTTTTTTCCCTATCTTTCCATCAAGCACTTCCGACGCCGTGTAATGAGTAAAAGTGAAAGCAGGACCATAATAATTGATCAAAAAGTCACCACTCTCAGAAGTCGGAAACACACTCTCCCCCAACTTCACACCATCAATCCCGAATGGAGCAATGCGAACCGCCAGGTTAAGCCCGGTCGCTTCGCGAAGCATCTGCAAACTAAAAGGTGGAAAAAAATTATCGCCCAACTGCATGACCATGGGAATCCAGCGCACCACCCCATCCACCTCAGGCAAATACGAAACATAACCCACATGTCAAGGGCAGAGTAAATTCGTACCA
>JABJCF010000091.1 GCA_018665625.1 Nitrospina sp.
CAGGAAGAAAACTTTTGATGGTCGCAGGCATTCTTCCCGAAGAAGCCCGTTTTCAGATACAACTCTTAAAGCAAGTTGACGAGCAGGGAGGCCTAGAAAAATACGATCAGGTTCTGATCAAACCGCATCCCGGGTTGGCACTCGACCCTATATTGAAAGATTTAAAACCCAATTTTAAATTTAATTTAGCCTCTCGTCCTATAATTGAATTGATGGAGCAAACAGATGTTGTCTATTGCGCTAATTCTACGGGCGCATCTCTTGAAGCCGCTTGGCTGGGTGTTCCTTTAATCATTTTGGCGGCTATCGATTCTATGAATTTGAATCCTCTATTTGGTTTTCCAGGACAGTCCTTTGTTAAGGATTGCCCTGAGTTATGTTTGGCTTTAGAAAACCCCAAACTCGTTGATATTCCTGAAGACTATTTTTTCCTGGATGAGAACCTTAAGTCCTTGGATGAAATTTTAAAGCCAAAACTCTCTGCAAAGAATCTTTCGGCTAGAACAAAATAAATCTTATAAAAATTAAACTTTCCCGATCTTGAAATTATTCAATATAGGTTTCAAATGGCAATAAAAAAAATCATAGTAGTTTGTATCAACCCTCTCACAAAGCGCGACTTTATTCGTTTTGGGGGAGAAATTTTAAAGGAAAATGGTTTTGATGTCTGGTTTTATGATTTTTCCCCTGTTGTTTACCCTAAATTATTTAAAAACTGCACTTTCCCTGATTTATACCGTCCGGAAAACTTTATCCTTTTCTCCAGTGAGAGCGAAACATCTGAAGCGTTTACTAAGCTACCTCCCGATTCTTTCGTTATCATGGACCCTCAATTTGACTACCTCACTTTTAAGATTTTTCAGGCTCTTTCTAAAACTAAAATTCCATACTGTGCAGTGAACAACCATTCAGGTCCGGAGTGGAAAGAAAATAAATCCTTAAGTTTTCTTAAAATACTCAAAAAAATATTCTCATTGAATATCTCGAACTTAAAAAAAATTATATATAGCCCCCGCTTTGCGCATATTTGGGGGATTCGCCCTCCTGATTTTTGTATTGCAGGGAGCGAGCTTTCTTTGAAAAGAAATAGAACTCGCTTTATTATTGGAGAAGACACAGAGACTATATGGGCTCATGCACATGACTATGACATTTATCTGAAAAACAAAAGTACGAACAAAAACGTTACTGGAAATCATGCTGTCTTTATAGATCCTCTCGCTCCTGCGTTTCAAGGTGATACTATTGCAATGGGAATTAAACAGCCTACAACCGTGGAAAAATATTACCCTTCCATCTGCATTTTTTTTGATTACGTTGAAAAAGAGCTAGATCTCAAAATAGAAATTGCTGCTCATCCAAAATCAGACCACCCCCCTTTTCCTGATTATTTTGGAGGTAGACGAACTATAAGGGGTGATACATTTAGTATGATAGAAAATTCTCGGCTGGTAATTACTCAGGCAAGTACCGCCTTCCAATTTGCTGTTTTACTTAAAAAACCAGTCATTTTTATAACTACAGAAGAGCTTGAGAAAGACAAATCGTATTCAGGTTATATTGAAGCCTATTCCAAAGCCATAAAAAAAAAACCAATTCACATTGATGAGCCATTGAATATGGATTTGGAAAAAGAAATGTGCATCGACGAAAAATTGTATGAGGACTATATTGATCTTTATATAAAAAAAAGGGACACAGAAGAGCTCAACACATGGCAAATACTAACAAACCGAATAAATTTTCTGTAAAAATGGCCGGAGCGGGCGACTAAACATAATCATCTTACCTTGAGAATGGCCCTTACCCACCACCCACCGTCACCTTCCCGATCAAACTGATAAGTATCAAATAACTTCTTTTTTAACTGCTCACTTTCAGACTCCTTATTCAATATCCTTCTGAACAAACTTTTTACTTTACAAGAAAAACGATGGACTAGGTTTTGAGGAAAAATAAAGTTGTTTCGCATTACACCAAAACTCGTCAAATGAACCACGCTCAAGTTTAACCTCGCTGCTAATTTGAGCAGACTGTTATTTGAATAAAATAATGTATGAGGTTCAAGCAATGCCTTATGCATATCATCCCTATCGGGCACATCAATATAAATATAGCCACCCTGCTTCACAAGCTCAACTATGGATTGTAAAAAATAATTTGGATTAGGAACATGCTCTAACACCTGCCCAAGGGTTACCAGGTCAAAATCCCTCTCAGATATTTCTTTCGAAGAATCAAAAGCATTTACTCCAAGCTTTCGTAATTCTTGCAAGCAAATTGGGCTAGGATCAGTTGCAAAAAAAACCATATCCTTAAAACCTTTATTCCGAATCGATTCAAACATATAGCCATACCCACTTCCAATATCCAGCACCTTTGAACCTTCAGAAAGAACTTGATGTCGAATTAAATAATCACATCGCAAATCACCTTGTATTTGATAAATCGTCTCCATTTCCTTTGAAACAGAAATTATATCTTCATCATGAAGCCATGTGGTTTTGTAGTATTGATCTAGCTCAACGGGAGTCGGCAAGGGACAAACAAAAATTACCTCACATTCTAAACATTGACGAAGCTCATTTTTACCAAAAAGCTCAGACTTGCCTCTATATTTACCAACATAACCGCATTTGGTTTTCCTTTCACATGCAGGACAATATAATAAGTTTTGTGTCATTGATTTTATTCTATTTTCTCAGATTGAATTTACCTATTCGAATATTTATACCAATGTAAATATTAAGCTGCAATCTCTTTTGGATGAAATGACCCGACCCCCGAAAAGTAGTCCAAATGTTAAACTAATAAAAACCATTTGGTATGGGGAGGTATTATGGCGTAAAAGCGATTTAATGCAGAGCAAATCATTGTAAAGCTTCGAGAAGCAGAGATTATTGAGTCTAAGGGCCTGACTCAGGTAGAAGCAGCAAAAAGGCTGGGTATTTGCGAGCAGACATTGATCCGTTGGCGTAAAGAATATGGTGGATTACGGGTAGATCAGGCTAAACGATTTGAGGAGCTGGAGAGAAGAGGGTTTACCTCGTTGGATGTGATTGAAGTTTTGTCAAAGCTATTTATTACACAGGGGTTGCCCAAGCATATCCGTTCAGATAACGGACCGGAGTTTACATCAAGGGCGATACGGCAATGGCTGAACAATCTTGAGATTGGCCCGTTATTTATCGAACCAGACAGTCCCAGAATGGTTACAAGGAATCGTTCAACGGGAGACTCCGGGACGAGTTGTTGAATGGGGAGATATTCTATACTCTAAAGGAAACAATAATCATGATTGAGAGGTGGCGGGTTCATTACAACACCAAAAGTCCGCATACGAGTCTGGGATATCGACCGCCAGCACCGGAAACGATACAAATTCCAAGCACAATTATGGTTTATGAAAACTGAATCCTAAAACTGGTATAACTAGTGGGGGCTGGCCAGGTATAATACGAGAACTCTAGTAAGACGCGTCTAGGTTTATTGAGTTGTTTCATAATTCAAAAAAAAGCATCGTAGACTTGTAATTTTCCTATCAATTGACTTCAAACGATAACAAACCTTGATGAATCAAAGCGCTTAAAAAACCTGGGGTGTAACAAGATCCGCATTGAAAGATTAGGGTTAAACTGATAAAGTGTTGTTTGTTTTTTTCCTTAGAGTATGCACTCCCCCCTACGGACAATTAGATTGATTCTTTGGACAACAAACTCCACTGGCTTATTTACATGAATTATTATTTTATGCCCCGCATTGAGGGATTAAAGTGCAATGTTACACTTTCAAACTTTCCCTGTGTTGAAGGGCCGCGTCCTTGGTCTCTTGAACAAATTCTTCACGTGGTATGGAGCGATCAATTCTTGTGGCATGTTCGAGCTTTGGGCACTGTATCGCCAGGAAAATCGGTAGTATGGACTAGCGATGAACTGCCCCCTGAACTACCTGACAATGCCTCACCTTTCTTTTTTTTTCACCCGAAAAAATTACCCGCAACTTTGGACCGGCTGATTATTTCCGATCTAATGCACACGCAACCGAATTGGAGGGCCAATATTCAACTATTTTCTCCATTCACTTCAATTAGTTACCAAGGCGAGTATCCTAGCAAAATGTTAGGAATCGAAAAGGGAACGCTATTGAGCTTGGGTCCTCTGGTGCAATTAAAAACAGGGCTAGCTTCCAAACTCATACTTGTTAATCTTATGGCAAAACCGGGTAATGAAGCGTGTCATATCCAGTTTGCTCAAATGCGTAAGCAAAAAATTCTATTTGAAACTTCGGTTCGGAGGAACCACTGCAATATCATAGATCTTTCTTTTTTAAATTGCGCCGACTCTGATCCTGTCTGTGTTTTTTCAAGCGATCTCACAGGGATTCCAATCTTTCTTACCCACGACCCAGAGTTTAAAAAGATGAGCCTGGAACACTCTCATCCTCCCGCAGAAATGCTGGTATTTGGGGATAACAGGAGGTACCAAAAAAAAATGAAGAATTGGTGGCTTTCCAAGATTAATTAATATGCGGAAAAGAATTAAGAAAATACTTCATCCACTATACGATAAGCCTCTCTTTGATCATCTCCGGGCTTGGCTTGGGTTTCGATCTCCCTTTTTTCTTCGTCCCCTACGAACAGCAGAAACTATCAGCGATCTTTTTCCTTGGAGGGTAGATGATACCTGGGAAACTCGATACGATCTGATGAACATACCATCACTTGTTTTTCCAGAAAACAAATTGGTTGACCTTATTACAATAGTTTTTTTTGATTTTAAGGGCCAGGAGATTTCCAGAAAACAAATTGAGCTTGAGCCCTTTGAGAGTAAAAAAATTTTAATAAGGGATTTTCTGGGAGAAGGAAGAGGACAGGGAACCTTCAGTTGTTTTCATTCAGCTGAAGTACAGGAAAAATTACAAGGAACACAATGTTATTTTAATGACCGTCAGTATGTGTCTTATTCCTGGAAAGAAGATGTTTTTTGGAATTATACTCATGGAAACATTTATTGTTTGTCCAAGTTACCCAAGGGTTTTAATGTTCGGTCTGTGGTACCAAAACAGTCAAAAGAAATAACCTACAGGCCACAATTAAGAATGGATGATTGTGATAAGTTTGAGTTGTTTTATGTAAACCCCCTAAAAAAACCAATAGTTTGAGGAATATTAATTAATTCAAATGGAGGTGACGGATGAATGTTTTATTTAAACACCTCAGTCCAAACAAGAAAAAACCTAAGTATTTAACCAAACTAGACCAGATCCCTC
>JABJCF010000092.1 GCA_018665625.1 Nitrospina sp.
CAAACCGCCCCGCCTGAAAGCAAAAATTGCATTTGTAAGGGCATCCGCGAGCCGTTACCATGCTTGTCATGGGATATCGTCTAACCTGGCCGGGTATATTCCTATATAGGGAAAAATCAAATTGGCTCCAATCAGGAAAACCAAAGTGGTCTAAAGATTTTGCAGAATGCGTTTCATCTGTTTTAACAATGCCATTTTCAGAGCGATAATATATACCATTAACGTCTTCTAATGACGAGCGTTTACCGTCGTAATATTCTAGCAATTCGATAAGATCTGCCTCGGCCTCTCCATAAACAGCGATGTCGGCAAGGATGTCGACCAGTGTTTCTTCCCGAAATGTATAAACATGAGGGCCACCAATAAGGACCAATAAATTTTTAAGTGCTGGATGGCTTCGAACTCGTTCTACGGATTCAATGGCCTGGGAAAAATTAGCTGTAAAGACGCTAAAACCAATAATATCTGGCTTGAAATCCACCATTTTTTCTAAAAGCGAGTCGTAATCATCGGAAAGAGGTCCAGAATCGTTTACAGTAACTTCGCATCCATATTCTTTGGCCACACGGGCGAGCATTCCCAAACCTAATGGCGGGGTATAGCCATAGATTTTTTTGCTCGAGTTTTTCTTATTGATTCCATAACCCATTTTCATTGTGTCGAATGGCACCGTTGTTAAAAAAATACGTATCGGTTCGGTACGCGGCGTTTCCCACAAAGAAAGAGGAGTATTACGGATATGCCCAATATCTGTTTTTGGAAATTTATTATTTAATTGTGTTGATGATTCCATTTTGCCAACAAGTTTTTGTATTACAAGAGAGGGGTCAAATCGTCAAAGCTAGATCCCTTTTTATAAGGCTGTTATAGATGAGAAGGTTTTAACTGCTTTTTCTTCTCGAAATACTTCTAATGAGCTTTGATTAAATTCTTTTTTAATATTATATATCAAGGTAATTAAATCTTAATTTAAATAATGATACTCGTTAGTTTGGAAAGGTTGTTTTAAAAGTTAAAAAAATCCAGCACAAAAAATAAAACTACTCTGGGTCCCTTAAATCAAAAAAATTATTCTTTGCTTACCTTGGCGGAACTCGTGAAACCAAACTGTTGAAAACCGGAAAAAAGTTAAGGCTGATATAAAAATCCTATTACTTAAACCAACTGTCCTTTAGCTTCCATAAAAGAAACTTTATGCGGCAAGGAGGCATATAATGTTTTAAGTTTAGATTCTTTTTAAACATTATTAATCTGTCGCAGGAGGTCTCCCGTGAGACCGATGGAAAATACAAGAATTGCGACCAGAAAAGCACCTAAAGCACAGTATAGCATAGTCATGTTGAAGGTAATCAGACTCACCACGGTCAAGAGTAGAGCTAGCAAGAAGGGAATTGCTGCGATTAATAAAAAGAGTTTGATGGGATTGCTGAACAGCATTGCTTGGATGATATATTGAAGGGTTCGGAGTGCATCTGGCCAAAGACGTACCTTGCTTTTGCCAACCCGCTTGTGATAGGAAATCGGAATATATTTAACGAATCGCAAATTATTCATGAAATACATAGTTATCGAGGTTGTAAAGCTGAAGCTGTTTGAGAGATGACAAAAGAGTTCTGACGCAATATCGCGGGAGAAGATGCGGAGCCCCGAATTTATATCCGGGATGGGCCGGCCTGTAGAAAACTCAACAAGAAACTTTAAGATTAGGCGCATACTGGCCTTAATAATCCCTTCCCAATAGTGTTCTCCTGTTCGGGCGCCTACAACCATGTCAAAGCCTAGGTTGTATTCGCCAACCAGTTCTGGAATTTTATCGATAGGATATGTTCCATCAGCGTCGGTAATAATGATGGCGTTGTACTGTGCTGCAGTAATACCCCGTTTAAGAGAAAACCCGTAGCCAGTATTAGCGGGATTAGTAATCACTTTAGCTCCAGACTCTGCAGCCAGTTCCCCTGTGCGGTCCTGAGACCCGTCATTCACGACAATCACCTCAAATGGAGTGAGCTGATGGGTCTCCATAACCTCATAAACCGCTCGAACGGTTTTGAAGATAGACTCTTCTTCATTGTATCCGGGGATGACAATACTATACATAAACGAGGATTCCTTTAAAGTTAATGCATCTTAAAATTCGAGTCTAGTGCTTCCAGCCAGTGTCCCAGGCAAGCCAAGCCAAAAATCTTTAGACTATTGTCTTTTATTTTGCGCGAGTGATCGTCCCATAATTTTTCCATAGCGTCTTGTCGAAACCATTCGGCCATTTTTGGGCTGAATAGGGCCGCCCGGGCCTGCTCACCGAATTCCTGGTTTAGCCAGTGAGAAACTGGAGCATTAAAACCGGCCTTTTTACGTTTTAGTACTGTTGCAGGCAGTCGGTCGACCTGGCTCACCTTTATAAGATGCTTACTAGTTAAACCTTTAAGCTTATACGCGACCGGTAAGGAGGCCGCAAATTCTACCAACCGGTAATCTAAAAATGGCGATCTTGTTTCCAGAGAGTTGGACATAGAAGCTCGGTCCATCTTAACCAAAATATCATCAACCAGCCAAGTGCGAATATCAACGTACATTGCCTGATCTAGATAGTGTAGATCGGAAACCTGATTAAAAAATTCCCGAAAAATTGTGACCGGATCGGCATCAGGCCCCTTGCAATCTTTTGCCTCGGGACGCAAGAGTTGCCCCTTTTCTTCTTCAGTGAATATGGTGCGCCAATGGCAGTGGGCATCTCGGGGCGACAAATTAAGGCCTTCAAGAAAACGGAAAAGTTTATAGTCAAAGCTTACCTTGTCAAAGGTGACGGAAAATATTGTTTGGGATAGCTTCAATATAGCCCGACAGACCGACCCCGGAATGAAATGTAAAAAGTGGTGCATCCGATCTGCAATATAAGTTTCATAGCCGGCAAAGAGCTCATCACAACCATCACCTGAAATCGCTACGGTGATCTCTTCCCGGGCAAAACGTGAAAGGTGTTGAAATGGAATCATGGAACTGTCTGCAAAAGGTTCTCCCGTTGTTCGAACCATCTGCTGAAACATGTTCCCTAATTTAGCGTCTACCACTTTTTCATTATGGGTTGTCCCGAGGAAGTTTGCGGTCGCACGGGCCTCCCTTGCTTCGCTGTAACCCTGTTCCTCAAAACCAATGGTATAGGTCTTGATTTCTTCGCCTGGGTGCTGGCGAATCATGCTTGCTACCATGGCCGCGGAATCTATCCCACCACTCAAAAAAGCTCCCAAAGGAACGTTGCTGATCATGCGTAACCGTACTGCATCGTCAATCAGTTCATTCAACCCTTCTGTAGCCTCCTTCTGGCTGGAAAACTGCCGCTTGTTCCGGAAACTGTCTGTCAAATACCAGTAGCGTTCTCGCCGGAGAGGTTTATCGGGGGACCAGACTAAAAAATTTCCTGCTGGCAGTTTTTCAACCGCCTGAATAATACAACGTCCTTCTAGGGTATAGTTAAGACCTAAATAGTGTCCTATTGCTTTTGGGTCCACGGTGCGTCCTGCGGCTGGGTGGCGTAGTAGAGCAGGCAGTTCGGACGCAAAAATCAAACCTTCCTTGGTATCCTGATAATAAAGTGGTTTTTTTCCAAGTCGGTCCCGCGCTATGAAGAGTGTTTGGTTGAGAGGATTCCAAATTGCGAAAGCGAACATGCCATTTAACCGCTGAAGACAGGATTCTCCCCAACGTGCATAACTTTTCAAAAGAACTTCAGTGTCACTCTTAGTATAAAAAGTTTCCCCAAAGCCTTCCAACTCGGCTCGGATCTCTTGGAAATTATAAATTTCTCCATTGA
>JABJCF010000093.1 GCA_018665625.1 Nitrospina sp.
GGACTTGTTTCCCTTTTAAAGTCACATAATTACAGGTTGCTAAATTTCCACGCTCTGGTCTAAGATAAAAGATAATTAAAATTCACAACTGTATTTTCAATTTTTTCTAATAGCGCATGAAAGTTTCCTGTATCACATTAGGGTGTCGAACCAACCAACACGATACCGCAGAAATGCAAACGCTTCTTGAAAAAGAAGGGTTTGTCATGGTTGGGCAACGGGAAAAGGCAGATGCTTACGTGATAAACACATGCACTGTGACCCAAAAAAGTGATACCAGCTCTCGCCAGGCAGTAAAAAAATCTCTTGCACTCAATCCCGATGCCCTGGTTATCTTCACCGGATGTTATGCACAGTTGAATCCAGAAGAAGCCGCAGAATTACAAGGACTGGATGTGGTCCTTGGGAATGCTGACAAGCTGGAAATTGCCAATCTACTAAGAAGTAAACTATTAAACGGCCCCTGGCAAAAATCCGATGCCACCGAAATCGTGATGTCGGACATCCATAGAAAAAGAATTTTCAGAACGATCCCGGTCAAAAATTTCCAAGGAATGACCAAAGCTTTTATAAAAGTTCAAACAGGCTGCGATGAAAAATGCTCGTTTTGCACTGTAGTACGAGCGCGCGGGAAATCCATCAGCGATCAAAGAGAAAATATTCTTAGCAATGTCCAGGAAGCTATCAACACCGGTTTTAAAGAGATCACGCTAACAGGAATCAATCTTGGAACCTGGGGAATGGACACAGGAGAAACCTTTTCTTCTCTCGTTAAAGACATTATGCAACTGCCCGGAGACTTCCGGGTTCGCTTGAGTTCGATCAATCCTATGGAGATCGATAACGACTTAATTCGGCTCATAGCAGAATCAGAAAAAATCTGCTCGCATTTGCATATCCCTCTACAAAGTGGCGACAATGGTGTATTGCAACGAATGCGCCGAAACTACAAGCGCGAGCAATATATTGATGTTGTCCATCGCGCTGTTGACGCTATTCCTAACCTGGGGTTGGGAGCGGATGTCATCGTGGGGTTTCCCGGAGAAACCGATAGCGCATTTGAAAACACCCGCAAGCTAATTGAAGAACTTCCTTTCTCTTATCTGCATGTATTCTGCTATTCTCCAAGGCGCGGAACCGAAGCGAATGACTATAAAGATGATGTCCCTGGAAATATTAAAAAAGAACGGAATAAAATTCTCACTCAACTGGTCGCAGAAAAGGGTCTGGAATTTAAAAACAAATTCCTCAATAAAACCGCAACGGTACTCATAGAAAATCAGCGCGATAGAAAAAGCGGGAAACTTAAAGGCCACACAGACAATTATATTCCTATCAGCCTGGATGGGCCCGACCCGTTAAAAAACAGCCTTACCCCCATAACTCTGCAAAAGATCTCAGGAGATAACGTAGAAGGATGCGTCCTCTCATAACACTCACCACCGACTTCGGGCTGGATGATCCTTTCGCAGGCATCATGAAAGGGGTCATTTTGAATATTGAACCCGATGCACGCATCGTTGATATCACTCATAATATAGAACCCCAAAATATTTTACAGGCCGCCAGAGTACTGAATGCTACCTACCCCTGGTATCCTAGAAAAACTATCCACATTGTTGTTGTAGATCCTGGAGTCGGTGGACCAGAAATGAACAAGCCCAGTAAAACGAAAAAAACAACCACTAAATCCAAAAGCCAAAATCTTTCATTGGTTGCAGAGGGTCGAGGTTCGGTGGGGAAAAAACCTATCGTTGTACAATCCCAATTTCAGACATTCATCGGCCCAGACAATGGCGTACTCACCTCGGCTTTCGATCAAAAATCCAAAGTCTATGAATTAAACAATCCAAAATATTTTCTGAAAAATATTTCCAACACGTTTCATGGACGAGACCTGTTTGCACCAGCAGCGGCCTGGATTGCCAACGGGGTTGCCCCCTCTAAAATGGGTCCGCGCTTAATTAAACCTACTCTTCTAAATATGCAAGAAGCCACCCAGAAAAATCAACAAATCGAAGGAGAAATCATCTATATTGACCACTTCGGCAATGCCACCACAAACATATCGGCAGATTTAATCGACGAAACCTTTTCTACATCAGATAAAATAGTTCTCCGAGTCGGCAAAGAAAAAATACATGGACTGGTCACCGGTTATTATCAAGTCAACATAGGTGAACCGGGAGCTATTCTGAATAGCTGGAACCAAGTTGAAATTTTCAGCCGTGAAGCCAGTGCGAAAAATAAGCTCAAACTTAAGACAGGACAGTCAGTCACTCTTAAATTAAAATAAAACATATCTGACCTTAAAATTTCCACAGCCCGGAAGAACATTCGAGTTTATCTTTTAAAACTATAGTCCCTATGACAAGACACGAAACAGAAGGCATAAAAATCGTCTGCCAAAACAAAAAGGCGCGCCACAACTACACCATCGAAGACACATTTGAGGCCGGGCTGGTTCTAAGAGGCACCGAAGTAAAATCACTGAGAAATGGCAAAGCCAATTTAGTCGACAGCTACGCCACTATTAATGGCGAAGAAGCCTGGTTGAACCATTTGCATATCGACCCTTATACACCCGCCACCCAGTTCAACCATCATCCCATGCGGAAACGCAAATTGTTATTGCACAAAAAAGAGATCAATAAACTTATCGGAAAAACCCAGGAAAAAGGCTGCACTCTGGTGCCTTTGAAAATATATTTCAAAAACGGCAAGGCAAAAGTGGATCTAGGAATCGCCAAGGCAAAAAAATTATTCGACAAACGTGCGACACTTAAGAAACAGGAAGCGGATCGCGAAATCGATCGAGCGATTAAAGACCGCAATCGTTAACCTGCGGATACTGACAACCCGTGAAAAATAAAAGAAATCCTAACATTAGTTTCTTTTTAAAAGTCTCCATAGTTTTTTCTTTTTTAATATTGACCTGTTCAGCGCAAGCCCACCGTGATGATTTTATCGATGAAACCCTGGTCTACGAAACTTTAGAACAAGGGGAAATCGAGCTTGAATATGGCTTTGATTATGGAGACCGGCC
>JABJCF010000094.1 GCA_018665625.1 Nitrospina sp.
TAGAGAAAAAATAAAAATTTGTCAATTTATTTTCGATTCGATACAATCATTCTTATGAGCACTCTATTATTACAGGAATATATAGAAAGATTATCCCGCTTGATTCAAACAGAATCTCGTTCAAACGGTCTTCCCCATAACCTTCAACCCATACAATTGAACGCGCTCCATTTTTTAACGCGTGCGAATCGCTACTCTAATACTCCGCAGGGTGTAACGGAATATTTTGGGTTTACAAAAGGAACAGTTTCACAAACCCTAACCACACTTGAAAGTAAAGGTTTCATAAAAAAGAGTCCTGACAAATTGGATGGTAGAAAAGTCCATTTAAAAGTAACCAGGATGGGAGAAACTTTATTGAAGAAGACGATGCCCTCACCTATAATGAATGATGCATGGCAAGAACTTGCCAAGGTTCCACAAAGTCAACTGATCGACCATCTAATGCAACTTTTACTGGGAATACAGAAGAAAAACGGTATGAAACCTTTTGGAATTTGCAAAACTTGCCATCACTTCCAAAAGAAAGGAAAAGAAAAGTTTTTTTGCGGATTAACTCAAGAGAGTCTAAGCAAAAATGACTCTGAAATGCTTTGCCGAGAATATCAACACACAATATTTGAATCCAATACTCGTTCTTGACATCCTATTGAACCAGCAGCTATTATTCTTTTAATTGATTTCATATAGCACCCATCGATGAAAACCAGATTAAAAACACAATTTCTAGCATTACTGATTGTTCTAAGCCTTGGCGGTTTAACAAGCTTGGAACCTGTTCTGCATAATCACGATCTGGATATTCACGAAGAACACGAAGATTGCTTCAGTTGTGGCTGGACGAAGATCAGCATCGATGAAACAACGTCACAAGTAGTAACCATTCAGTCCACTTATAAAGAATCTAATTACCAAGCCCCTGCAAGCAATCCAACACAATCTCTTGGTTCATCATCCCTAAGCCGCGCTCCCCCTTTTATTTCCTGACCCAAGCATCCCCATTTATTTTTTTTATTTAGCAGTTGCACTCCGTCTGCCATAGGTCTGCGTTATTTTAGACTCTTGCGTCTGAGTTGCCTGCATATTGCAAATATGAAACTTTCTTTACAAAAATACCGTACTACGGTCTTTTGGAAGACCATTTTACTCATTATTATTCTAGGGTTTTTGTCAGGATTTTCACCAATCCTGCACAATCATGATCTGGATGAGGAACACCCGGATTGCGCCTCCTGCACGTGGACTAATTCCAGCAAATGCGAACCCGTTGCAGAATTTTCCAATAATTCGTTTCTGTCTTGCCAGAAATTATTTCATAGTATTGCCTCATTAATTTCTATCCACGTCAACCTATCTAACCGTTGTAGGGCTCCTCCTTCTTTTCGCTCATAAATTTATCAAAAACTTTTTTTCAACATCCAGGGTGATCCATCTAAAGGATTGCTCCTGAGCGGAGGTTGTATCAAATGAAAGTATTTACTATTTTATTACTTATATTTTTTTGTGGCTCATCGAATGTCTGGTCATCAAGTAAATATGAAAAACTTGAAGAGAGAATTCGCGTATTAGAAAAAAGAAAAACTGACAGCAAACCAAACATTTCAAGCACGGCAACAGGACTATCTAATCGATTTAATCCGGCTTTGAGTGTGAATGGACTGTTCCTTGGGACCTATAACGATGAAGGAAATTACGATTCCAGCAAAGAAGTGCGTACTGGCGTAAAAATCCAAGAACTGGAAATTCGTATGGCTGCTTATGTAGACACCTTTCTTAGAGCCGATATCACATTAGCCTTTGAAGGAACTTCAAATTTTGAGGTGGAAGAAGCAATTGCCGAAGCCTTATTGTCAAAAAATCTTTCATTCCGTGCGGGAAAATTTCTCACTCCTTTCGGAAAACACAATCAACTTCATACCCACGCCTATCCTTTTATTGACCTTCCAGTAGTTAGCGAGGAAATATTAGGTGAAGAGGGACTTAATGAAATAGGGGTCGGGGCTAGCTATTTTTTACCAACAAACTGGTTTTCAGAGATCACTTTCCAGGTTCTTGAAGGCGCAAACACAAATCAGTTTAATGGACCGGCCGGATCAGATTTTGCCTACCTGATTAGACAAAACAACCTCTGGGATTTGAATGAAGAAACTACTATGGAACTAGGCGCCTCTTATGTAACAGGTAAAAATAGCTTAAGTCCCCCTAGTTCATTTGATAATAAAACTCAGCTTTTGGGTGCAGATTTAACCTTTAAATGGAAACCTACCGGCAGGGAGGCCTATAAAACCTGGATTTGGCAAACAGAGTTTATTGGTTCTTTTCGTGAGCAAACACAGGAAGGTTGGTACACATCACTTCAGCATCAATTTGCAAAGACGTGGTGGGTGCAAGGTCGCTATAGTGGATACACCATTCCAAATGGCATCAATAAAGAAGACAAAAACCAATGGAGTGCCTTATTAGCCTGGGTTCCCAGTGAATTTTCAGCTGTACGTTTGCAATACAACCACCTAAACCAAGCTACCGCAGATGAGAATCAGGTTTTATTGCAATTGAATTTCACTTTGGGGTCACACCCAGCCCACAAATATTAATCGCACTTAAATTGACAGGCTTTAACTATGAAAACATACAAACTCAATATCATCTTCTTTGTTTATTTCGTATCCCTGACTTCGGTTCCTTTTTCATGGGCTGGATTGAATATTATAACCACCACTCAGGACCTGGCTTCGATCGCCGAAGAATTGGGTGGTTCTTTGGTTAAAGTAAATTCGCTCATAAAAGGCAACCAAGATCCGCATTACATCCAGCCCAAACCCAGTTATATGGTAAAAATGAATCGCGCCGATCTTTTGATTTATCAGGGACTGGAATTGGAGATTGGCTGGCTTCCTGTGTTAATTGAAGGTTCTAGAAACCCTGAAATTCGCCTTGGGCAACGGGGACATCTTGATGCTTCTGAAAATATTTCTCGACTCGAAGTTACTGTAGGTGATGTGAATCGGTCTATGGGCGACATCCATCCTTTTGGAAATCCGCACTACAATCTAGACCCTGAAAATGGTTTCATTATTGCCAAATCTATTTTCGACAAACTGGTAGAACTTGACCCAGAGAACAAATTAAAATACGAATCGAATTTGAGTCAATTCAATCAAAAGTTGAAGGCAAAGATCAATCAGTGGGAAAAGCAAATGGAACCTTTTCGGGGAACAAAGATCATCACCTATCACAAAGTTTGGATCTATTTCGCGCAAAAGTTTGGTTTGGTTATTCCCAGCACTATTGAGGTTAAGCCTGGCGTTCCCCCAACCACCAAACATCTGGCGTACCTGACTGGTTTGATGAAACGTGAAAAAATTAAAATGATCATCCAATCAAACTATTACGAGTCAAAATTTGCACATATGATAGCGGATAAAACTGGAGCAACGGTTCAAACTCTACCCGCCTTCGTGGGCGGTGTTCCAGAAGCGCAAGACTATTTCTCGCTTTTTGATAAGATCAATGAAGTTTTTATCCACAATCTTAAATCAGGTTCATGAGGTAAAATGTCAGACTTTCTAACATTCATGGCAGCCCCTGCGGTTGCCTGCCTTATTTTTTCTGGGGTCTTCACCTACTTTGGTTGCCATGTACTAAAAAGGGAGATTATTTTTGTTGATATCGCTCTGGCACAACTTGCGGCATTGGGCATATTGATTTTCGAAAGCATCGATCATCAACACAGTGAATGGGAAATTTGGCTTTACTCATCAACCGCTGTACTAGCGGGAGCCATATTTTTTGCCTATACCCGAAGGTTTATCCATCGGATTCCACAGGAAGCGGTTATAGGAATTGTTTATGTGGTCGGCGCTTCTGTTGCTTTACTGATTGCCAGCAAATCTGCACATGGGGCAGAGCATCTTCGAAATACCCTGAACGGTTCTATTTTATGGGTAACTTGGCCCAAAATAGTGACCTTTTTAGGTATGGTTGCATTGATCGCTATTCCTCATTGGGTTTACCAAGATCGGTTTTGGAAAGTTTCGGATCAATATCGACAAATAGAATCGAAAGATTCTCAATTCATTTTATGGGATTTTCTATTTTATCTTTCCCTCGGTTTAATCATCGTTATTTCGGTAAAAACTGCAGGAATATTTTTAATATTCACGTTCCTTATCGTTCCAGCTGTAGTCGGAGCTTTATTTTCTACGCAATTTAAATCTCAATTTTTAGTAGGTAGTATAGTCAGCACCGCTACCAGCTTGATTGGCCTTGTTTTATCTTTCAATCTGGACCTGCCTACCGGCGCAACTCTGGTTTGTTGCTTTGGCTTAGTATTCATCTTTGCCATTATTGTGGGGAATACTCAGAAATAACGAAACAGAATTAAGAGTTTTTCACCCAAATGCTTTATACTGATTAATTCGTACTCAATTTTCTATCTCAACTTCATTGTTTTTAAATAGATGCATCGGTTAAACAAATATATTTTAGTAGCAATTTTATCCTTGGCATTTTCATATCTTCCAAGTATTTCTTTGGCTAAACCCCTACCGGTTTTTGTGAGCATTGCGCCGCAAAAATATTTTGTCGAGCGCATCGGTGGCAGCGAGGTAGATGTCGAGGTGATGGTAAAAACAGGGGAAAGCCCTTCTACGTTCAATCCTAACCCAAAAAAAATGAGCCGACTAACTAACGCCAAACTTTATTTCAGCATTGGCGTCCCATTCGAAAAGGTTTGGATATCTCGAATAAAAGCCATTCAACCGGATTTAAAATTTATTCCGTTAAACAAGAACCTGCCGACTCATTTGGAGTCTGAGCATTCGCATTCGGGTAATCATTCACATGAAGAAGGTGATCCGCATATTTGGACGAGCCCTCCCCTTGCAAAAAAAATGGCGGCCGAAATTGAAACAGCCTTATCGACAGAAATGCCTGACAAAGCAGATTTTTTCAAAACAAACTTTCAAGCTCTTGCCAACGACCTTGATGTGCTAGATCAAGAAATTCGCCTCATTTTAGAAGCAGGAAAAAGTTATAGCTTTATGGTGTTTCATCCTGCATGGTCTTATTTCGCCGAAACTTACGGTCTGGAACAAATTTCTATTGAGCACGAGGGAAAAGAGCCAGGGCCGCGAGCCTTGCAGGAAATAATCAGTAGAGGCAAAGATCTAAATATAAAAGTCATTTTTGTGCAAAAACAATTCGGCCTTTCGATGGCACAAAAAGTCGCTAAAATGATAGGAGCTACTGTTCGGGAAATGGATCCTCTTTCCGAGGATTACCTCGAAAATATGCGGCAAACTGCCAAAGCAATTTCTGGAGCGAATAATTGAAAGAAGACTCTGTAATAAAAATTCGCGACGTTCATTTTAGCTATGGTGGACCACCAATACTTGAAAACATTGAATTAGATATTCAAGCAAAAGAATTTGTCGGCATGGTTGGCCCTAATGGTAGCGGTAAAACCACTCTTCTTAGAATTATACTTGGTCTAATAAATCCTGATCGAGGCAGTGTAGAAGTTTTAGGAAAACCGGCACACCAGGGGGTTAAAGAAATTGGATACATGCCACAGTTGACTCCCTTCTCCCGAGATTTCCCCATCAGTGTTGAGGAAACGGTGCTTATGGGACGACTCGGAAAAACTTCCAGCATAGGTCTTTTCAGTAAAGAGGACAAACGACTTGCAGCAGAGTCTATGGAAGCTGTTGAAGTTCTCGATTTAAGTAAACGTCCCATTGGCTCACTCTCAGGTGGGCAATTGCAACGCGTGTTGATTGCCCGCGCCCTTACCTGCAATCCCGAGATCATGATACTCGACGAACCCACTGCTAATGTTGATATGAAAGTAGAAAAAGATATCTTCGACCTACTAAAAAAACTCAACGAAAAAATCACCATCATCGTTGTAACTCATGATATCGGTTTCATATCGCAATACATCACCAAAGTGGCATGTATAAACCGGACTTTGATCTGCCATCCCACTTCTGAACTTACGGGCGAAACTATCGAAAAGCTCTACGGCACCCATGTCCACATGGTGCATCATCACCATGAAGGGGAGGATCACCATTGAGTAGTTTTCTGGAAGCTGTTTCTACACAACCCTTCATGCAAAACGCAATCGTGGGCGGAATTCTTGCCAGCGTTGCCTGCGGTGCCGTTGGTTCTTATGTCGTGGTTAAACGGATTGGTTACCTCGCAGGGGGCATCGCCCATGCTGTATTAGGCGGAATGGGCATTGCCTATTATCTTGGCAGGTCACCTATTGAAGGCGCTTTAGTTTCGGCATTGGTTTTTGCGTTCATCCTCGGCTGGGTCAGCCTCCGTATGAAACAACAGGAGGATACAATTATCGGCGCGTTGTGGGCCGGTGGTATGGCTGTGGGTATTTTGTTCATCTCACAAACCCCTGGATACAACGTCGATCTGATGAGTTTTCTATTTGGAAATATTCTGATGATCGCCTCAGAAGATCTTTATTGGATTGCCGGACTCGACATTTTCATCCTATTAATTGTATTTCTTTTTTATAAGCAGTTTATTTCCGTTTCATTTGATGAAGAATTCGCACGCCTTCGAGGCATTCCTGTTGAACGGTTTTACCTGCTTTTCCTTTCACTTGTTGCATTGACCGTTGTCATTTTGATCCAGATTGTCGGTCTGATTCTTGTCATAGCACTATTAACTCTTCCCGCCGCCATCGCGGGGCTATACGTTCGCTCATTAAGCCTGATGATGCTTCTCGCAACTTTATTCGGAATGGTTTTCACCACGGGGGGATTGGCATTGTCTTACCAACCCGATCTGCCACCGGGGCCCACAATTATTTTACTCGCGGGGGCTTTTTATCTGTTGTCGCTTGTACTGAATCTAGTCAAAAAAAAAAATATAACCGTCACTGATTGCTGCTCCGGTCTAGAAAAAGAATTACACAAAGTTCAGGATGACAAACGTAACATTCTGGTCTGGGTCCTGATCATTAACGGATCGATGTTTTTTATAGAAGGGATTTATGGTTGGCTTGCACAGTCGAGCGCATTGATGGCCGACGCGTTGGATATGCTTGGCGACGCAGCTATTTTTGGGTTTTCCCTTTATGTGATTCGACTGGGCGCCCTATGGCAAAGCCGCGCCGGATATATTAAAGGAGTCATTATGGCTCTCTTTTCGATCAGCGTTTTAGCAGGCGCCGTATACAGATCGTTTAATCCCGTCGTACCCGAAGCCACAACAATGGGTATCATTGGTTTCATGGCACTTGCCGCAAACCTGATTTGCGCAATCATGTTATTGGGATTTAGAGATTCAGATATCAACATGCGCTCCGCGTGGCTCTGCTCGCGTAACGATGTTCTTGCTAATGTAGGAGTACTACTCGCTGCGGCAGGAGTCGCATGGACTCAATCCCCCTGGCCCGACTTGGTTGTCGGTGTAAGCATTTCTGCTTTAATATTGAAATCCGCGATAGAAGTTCTCAAAGACGCAAAACTGGAAATGGTAAAACACCGGACCTAAGGCCCCGCCGGTTAGGCTAAAGCGCCCAGGCGTTCTGTCAGGGAATGTTTCTGGTGGTGGGAGAGATAGAGCAAACCATCGGACAGGGAATAGTTATGTGGAAAGGTCATTACCTCGCGGCCCAGTTTTTCTATCAACTGCTGATAAAGCTCATTAATTTCTTCGGAATTCATTCCTATACTGGTCTCGTAGGTGTAGCCCAAGCTCAAGTCATGCTCCGGTGGAGTATAGAGTTTGGTGATGCCCCACTCTGCAGGATTCTTCTCAATGGGCGCTCCGCGTTCCAAATCAAACTGCGATAGGATCGCAGAAAAACCTGGAGAATCTAATAGGCGTTGGTTATTGAGCACGAAATTGATCGAGTCCATAACCTCAGCTTCAGTTTCGGTTGGGAACCCACAAATTAAATAAAAGTGCATGGCAATACCCAACTTCATACAAGCTTCTGATGTATCATCGACCCAACTCAACTCGACACCTTTTTTCATCGAATCGAGAACACGCTGGTTATAAGACTCCAATCCAAAAATCAATTTTCTACAGCCGGATTTATAAAGCAACTCGATGCGGTCGTCCTTTAACAGGCTTTTCTCGAACTTAAGTTCGCCTGTCCATTGCACATCAACTTTTTGCTCAATTATTTTCGCGGCAAATGTTCTGAGGAAATTAATGGGCAACGCTTCATCGGTGAAAAAGAAGTGATCGCAATTGTATTTTTCTTGAAGAACTTTAAAATCATTGACCACGTTTTCGGCATAGCGCACATGAAAATTCATATGGTCAAAGGGAATGGAACAAAATGCGCATTTCTCCCAATAACAACCCCGCGATCCCATAACGGGTAATACCCGAGTCGGGGAAAGATAAAGGTCCAAAGGCAATCCATCAAAGTCAGGAGTAGGCAATGCGTTGAGCTCTTCTTTAGCAAAGGGACGGTTTACCTTAACCACACCCTCTTCCCTATAAACCAGATTGGGAACTTTGCTTAAATCTCCATCTCCTCTTAAATGCTCGACCAGCCGAAGCAATGGGGTCTCCCCTTCATGCACAATGAAGCTGTCGACAAAGTCAAATAAAGGAGATGCATCTTTTTCTAAACGATCCACCAACTTTGTGAAAACACTGCCACCGATGGTGATATGAATTTCGGGTCGGTTCTTTTTGACGAGATAGGCCAACGTAAGGCCAGATATGATCTGCTCTACCGAGGTGATTGAAATTCCGAGTATGTCGATGTCTTCTTTTAAAATTCCATCCAGATACCACTGCTCGTAGAGATCGTAGAAAAAGTTTTCTTCAGGATGCTTGAAAGACTCAATCACTTCTTTGGAAGAGTATGGAGAAAACCGCATTTGGCTGCCAATGACCGTCAACTGCGACGGATAATAAGGAGCGAGGATGTTGTCGAGCCACACATCCATTATTTTCAGGTTTTCCATGTACTGTTCTATTTCATAAAACTCCGGGCTACGTTGTGAATCCACAGCGGCATCAATTTGATCTTTCAATGCCATGACAATTTCTTCTGCTTCCCGCAACTTCTGAAATTTTTCAGCTTCTGCCTGCGTCAAACGAGGTCGCGAACTCAGTTCGTTCAACTCGCGAATGATTCTTTCGTAGAGGGGCTTTGTCTTTTCCCAGGTACAAAGATCATTGAGCAACTCAATCGCCAGATCTCGTTGAACTACATCGTGAATACCATTCTGGTTCAAGAAAGCTTTCAAACTCGGCAGGCTCAGATAAGGCTGCGAAGGATGCCAGGATGTCGGAAAAACTAAATAGATCATTTTATAAAATTTATTTGTGGGGTTTTGGTGCCATAAAAACCAATATTACCAATTTACCATCCGAATCATTCACCACACCATGGTCTTCTCCCGATGGGGCGAGTGTGATCTGGTTTTCAGACAACTCTTTTTCTTCCGAGCCAACGGTAAACTTGCCTTTGCCCTGCAAAACAAAATAGACCTTATCCGATCCCTCATGGGAATGGACTTTTTGAAACTGGCCCGGTTCAAGGCAGTATATATCACAAAAGAAATTATCCGTATCGAACAGGCCGACTTTTTTCATTTTTTCAGGACTGAAATCAATCGATTCCAGAACATTTATAACTTTCATTTCCATACCACCCAAATTGGTTAAAAAGATTAGATAATCAGGTCCCTTTTGAGCTGCATTTGGCAGCGGTCGAAATCACGAAATTTGACTACGGCTCTTTTCAGACCCAACAAAAAAACATCCAAGTATTCATAGGGTTAGAGATAGTAGCATAGGAAAGCAAGCGAAGCCAAAGAAAATGGATTGTTGA
>JABJCF010000095.1 GCA_018665625.1 Nitrospina sp.
ATTTTTTTCCCATTAGCAAAGATTTTTCCATTGCTGACCCGTTTCTTTTTTGGCGCGTTTTCTTCACCGCCATTATCGATGATAAGCATCCCTTCCACCGCAATGGGGGAATTGAATTGCACTGTCTCAATTTTAGGTTTTCTTTTTATCTTGGAAAATATTTGAGGGCCGAAAACATTGATTTCTTCACCTTGAGCGTGAGTCGGTAAAGCCATGCCAAAAATTGTCAACATGGGGATAATTGAAAAAAATCGGATAACGGCCTTCATGACAGGGCTCCTTCAGAGGTTTAGTAAAAAAAGTGCCTTCACATAAAAATAAACATGCCAAATTATTTTCAGACTAAATTAGGATTACCAAACTCTTATACCCCCGCAAATGAGGGAGTCAAGCCCCTATTTTCCGATTTCCAATAAAGTGCGAAATTTCATTGGTTTTTGAGACAATTTTTTCGGAGTAGGTATTGCAACAGGACAGTGGCTGAAAAATTTACAGACTGGATGGGTGGATCTAATGGATCAAGGCCGTCTGAGACAGGCTAGAAAAAATAGACGGACTTAATTTAAAAAGGCTTTGCAATGCGTTTTGCCCAATGGGTTATCGACACTTTGCATCCCCTGCTAAGGGCCTGCTCGCCGCCCTCTGGCGAGGTAGGCAAAGTTTGCGAAACTATAGTAAAAGGCTTGACGGAATTAGTAAACTTTACGGGTGTTGAGCTCTGGCCCCACGCCGAGTGGGGTGGCGAATCGCCGCAGGGGGAAAACTATTTTTAGAAGCTTGGGGATTCCTGTAGGCCAATAAAGCACAGACCTATTGCTTGCCCTGCTAAGGGCCTGCTCGCCGAGTGGCTAGCCTTCGATGCGGGCGTTGGCGAGTTCCTGGCCGACTTTGGTGAGATCTTTTACGAATTTTTGGAAGGCCTGGTCGTTATCTTTATGCTGGGTTTGCTGGCGGATATTTTCTCCATCGGCATCAATTATAAGGTCCAGAACATTGACCCCTGGGGTCACATGATGTTTTCTGATTTCTACTCTGATTTCATTGATTTCCATGGCTCTTTCTCCGGTCAATACAGTTGTTGACGACAAGCAGAAAAGGACTGCCTGTAGTAGATAAAATTAAGGAAACAAATTAATAGCATTTCAAGGGAATGGGGTCAAGACCCTTTCTGATGGTTATTACCCCGATCCTTCGACATACCCCAATTCGGGGCATGAAGACAGTGGTTAAATACCACAAGCTCAAGATGGCAGCTCAAATTCCCCAAGCAGAGTTGGCGATATAATATACCCACCGGGCGTGGCCCGGTTAGACAGAGAAATCGATGATGCGTGCCCGGGATTGCTCATTTTGAATTTGAGACGCCAGCGCCCGAATGGAAGTTTCGAACCGCAATAGGCCTTGTTGCAGGCGGGTGACTTCTTCTGCCAGATCGGTGTCTGCCAGGCCGGATTCGGCTTGGGTCAAATTTTCGATTTGTGAGTTCAATCCATTGGCAGCACTGGCCAGCCTGTTGCCGACAGCGCCCACTTGGCCTCGGGCTGAGTTCAAAGTTTGGGCCACTCTTTCAAAACTGTCGACTGCTTGTAGAGCACCTTGCGAACTGGAGATGTCTGCATTGGAAATTCCGAGGGATTCTGTAGTTACACTTTCCACCACATTGAGGCTGATCTGGTTTGCGGGTCCCGAGCCGGAACCTGCTTGAATATTAACAGGATCGGCATCTGGGGCCAGGGAGCCGTCCAACAGTTTTTGACCGTTGAACTCCAACGATCCAGTCAGCCGGTCGATTTCATTTTGAATTTGTGTGAACTCTTGGTTCAAGGTCTGCCTTTGGGAATCATTAAGCGTTCCATTGCTGGACTGAATGGCAAGCTCCCTTCCACGGGCTACGAGATCGGCGACACCGGCAAGGCCGCCATCTGCAGTGCGAACAAAATTTGCCCCAGCCTCCACATTGTTGACGGACTGAGTCAGCGCACTGATCTCAGAGCGAAGTTGGGTAGAGAGAGCATTAGCGGCGGCATCGGTTCCGGCACTATTCAACTTTCTTCCTGATGAAATTCGTTCGAGAGAACTTTGCAGCCCAGATCGGTTACGATTTATTGTGTTCAGGAGTTGGCTAAAATTTCCACCGCTGATAGGGTCGACCATAGTCTTTGCTTAAATTGGAATTCTAATGATACAACTATTCTACTCGCCGGAATGCGGGTTGGTCAACATTTGCCAGCTTGGTTTGAGGAAATTCAAATCGTTTTGTAAGAAATTCGAGGGAATTGCGACTATTGGATAGATTGAAAAATTGGTTGTTAGTCCATTGGCCCTTATTAAGGTTAGAATCAATGCCAAGGACCTTCAGAATATTAAATTAAGGGAACTAGAGGACGTATGAAAAACTTAAAACAAATAATTATCATTTTTGTTATTGCCGGTTGTCTGGGAGCATTTTTCTATTTAGACCTCGGTCAATATCTGTCCCTTGAATATATAAAAGATCAACAAGCCAGCTTTTCTGAATTTTATAAAGAGAATACCCTGTTGGCGATCAGTGTCTATATGACAGTGTATATCGTTTCGACAGCGCTGTCCCTTCCTGGTGCTGCGCTTCTTACTTTGTTGGGTGGAGCTTTATTCGGATTGTTGGTTGGAACAATTTTGGTTTCTTTTGCCAGCAGCATCGGGGCCACCCTAGCTTTTCTTGTTTCGCGTTTGTTACTTCGCGACTGGGTTCAAAATAAATTCGGTAGCTACCTAAAATCTTTCAATGACGGGGTCCAAAAAGATGGAGCCCTATACCTTTTTACGCTCAGACTGATTCCTGCAGTTCCATTTTTTGTTATTAACCTGGTCATGGGTCTGACTCCCATGAGGGCGATCACCTTTTATGGGGTGAGTCAATTGGGTATGTTGGCAGGGACGATTGTTTTTGTAAACGCAGGAACACAACTTGCTCAATTAGATTCTTTAAGTGGCATTCTCTCGCCAGAAATTATCTTTTCATTTGTATTGCTGGGGATTTTCCCGCTGCTTGCCAAAAAACTATTGAACTTTTACAAAGGAAGAAAAGTTATGAGTAAATTTAAAAAACCCAAATCCTTCGATTACAACATGGTGGTGATCGGAGCCGGGTCGGCGGGATTGGTTACCAGTTATATAGGGGCCGCGACAAAGGGAAAAGTTGCCTTGATAGAGAAACATAAAATGGGGGGCGACTGTTTAAATACCGGTTGCGTTCCCAGTAAAGCTCTTATCCGTTCCGCTAAATTCATGGCCGATGTGAAAAAATGCCAAAAGCTGGGGTTCAAAAGTGTTTCTGTTGAGTTTGATTTTGCGGAAGTCATGGAGCGAGTCCAAAGAGTTGTCAGAACCGTTGAGCCACATGATTCCATAGAACGGTATACCTCCCTGGGGGTCGAATGTCATACAGGTGTGGCTAAAATAATTTCTCCTTATGAGGTTACGGTGAATGGAAAGACTCTCACCACCCGTAACATTGTTGTGGGTACGGGAGCACGTCCTTCCATTCCACCCATTGAAGGAATCGAAAATGTTGAGTACCTGACTTCCGATACCATTTGGGATATTCGCGAACAACCCAAAAACCTGCTCGTTCTCGGGGGTGGACCCATTGGTTCTGAACTGACTCAGGCCTTCGCCCGACTGGGGAGTAATGTGACCCAGGTGCAACGTAACAAGAGACTGGTTCCGAAAGAAGATCCTGAAATATCACAAATGGTTTTGGAAAGTTTCCAAAATGACGGGATCAATGTGTTGGTAGGGCATACGCCAAAAAAATTCTTTAAACGGGATGGAAAAGATTTTCTGGAATGTGAGAACAATGGAAAATCTGTCGAAGTCGAGTTCGATACCCTGTTGGTTGCGTTGGGCAGAAAAGCCAACACAACCGGGTTTGGGTTGGAGGAACTGGGTATAGAGTTAACACCCCAAAAAACGATTAAGGTAGATGAATATATGAAAACCAACATCCCCAATATTTATGCGTGTGGAGATGTTGCCGGGCCTTATCAATTTACTCATACTGCTGCGCATCAAGCTTGGTATTGTGCCGTAAACTCTATGTTGAGCCCTTTTTACGGATTCAAGGTAGATTACAGCACGGTTCCCTGGTCGACCTTTACGGACCCTGAAGTGGCGCGCTCGGGGTTGAACGAATTAGAAGCGAAAGAGCAGGGGATTCCCTATGAAGTTACAACTTATGGAATAGATGATCTGGATCGGGCTATTGCCGATGAGGCTGCGCATGGAATAGTTAAGGTGTTGACGGTGCCTGGAAAAGATAAAATTATTGGTGTTACCATCGCCGGACTTCATGCAGGGGATATCATCGCAGAATATGTCGCGGCGATGAAAAACGGAATTGGAATGAATTCCATTTTGGGTACGATTCATATTTATCCCACACTGGCTGAAGCCAACAAATTTGCAGCAGGAAATTGGAAGAAAAATAACGTCACCGAAAAAACTCTGGCCTGGGGGGAGAGAATCAATCGGTGGAGAAGAGATTATGTTTAAAAAATTGATTTTCATTCTTACCTTTTTGAGTTGTTGTTTTTTTTGGGGAACAGCAGGCTCCGAAGAAACTGATGCGGCGCTTGCACCTCAACAAACTCCTTCGGGGATGGTTTTAATTCCCAGTGGAGAGTTCACTAGAGGGACGGACTCCAAGAAAGCAAACCAGGTTTGCCTGAAGAACAATGACCACTGCAAAGAAAAATGGTTTAAGGATGAAGTCCCTCTCCACCCCGTCAAGCTGGATAATTACTATCTTGATATCCATGAAGTGACTCAAAAAGATTACCTGCGCGCTATGGCCAAGAATCCTTCTGAATTTAAAGGTTCCAATCTTCCAGTGGAAAAGGTGACCTGGTATGAGGCAGAGGAATATTGTCAAAAAGTTGGAAAACGACTTCCTACTGAAGTTGAATGGGAATGGGCAGCCAGGGGAGGAAAACAAACAACTTTTGCATGGGGTAATGAAGCTGAGTCCCACCGAGCTAACTTTTGCGATAAGAGTTGCGACAAACGTTGGAAAGAAAAACAATTTGAGGACGGCTATGGTTACACCGCTCCTGTGGGTAGTTTTCCAGCTAATGATTTTGGTTTGTATGACATGGCTGGCAACGTATATGAATGGGTTATGGATTGGTATGATGAAGACTATTATGAAAAAAGTCCTAATGAAAATCCCCAAGGGCCAATAAAAGGCAATCGCAAAGTAATTCGTGGAGGATCTTGGATAAACTATTCTGTCGGGGTTCGTCCTTCTGATAGAACGGACGCCAAACCTTCGGATAAAATCAATTTTGTTGGTTTCAGATGCGCCAGATAAATGCCCGCGCGAGGCTTTAAACTTCAGTTCGCTAATATTTCCTAAAGGCGTAGCCTTTCTGCTCGCCGCAGGGGCAAAACTATTTATAGAAGCTTGGGGATTCCTGTAGGCCAAAAAAGTACCGCCCTATTGCCTGCCTTGCCAAGGGGGGGGTTGCAAAGGGGAGTGGGGGAGTTTAAAATTGCGGAGATTTTAAACTTAGGGAAAAGGCCAGATGAAGTTAACTATCAATGGAGTTGAGCAGGAAGAATCGGAATTTGATGGTGACACATTAGGAGCCATTCTGATCTCCTTGGTAAAGAAAACCCCTGGCTCGTATATAAGGCGTATTTGGTTGGATGATCAAGAATCCCCTGCCGATGATCAGATAGCCTTGCAAAAAAATCCTTCCGAAATTGGTTCCCTTAAAGTTGAACTGGCTAATTTAAAAGATCTGGTAGCAACCAACCTTACCAATGCGCTGGGCTATTTGAAAAAGCTTATCCCCGGTTTTGAGCAGGCGGCAGATTTATTTCGTGCTGGAAATGAACAGGAAGCCAATAAATATTATATGCAAATTCTGGATGGAATTGGCTGGTTTTCCCAGGTCGTAAACATAATTATGCAGTCTGACCAGGGAGAATTGGCGTTGCCTGGGGCTGAAAATGAAAATTTACAGGCTCGGGAGGCTAAGTTAACCGATTTGATGAGCCAAATGCTGGAAGCCAACCAGAATCAAGATTGGGTGCTATTGGCAGATATCCTTGAATATGAAATGGTACCTTTTTATAAGGACTGGGAAGCTATTCTTTCCAAACTAGATAATCCACATTAAATTCTTTTTCCTACCTTTTTTATTTTGTCTTGTTAATCCATTGAATTTTCAATTATTGCAGGTTTTTTGTTCGAAAATTTTGCTGTGCTCACCCGTGGATATGGATATTTTTTTAAAAAAGTCTTAAATTAGACTAAAGTTTGATTAGTTTTTGCCGATAAGCAAAGCGAAGGACTATCGTCTTCTCTGGGGTAAAGGTAATTGTAGAGAGGAAGCTTTACAGGCTATATTTTTTTGGGAAGTATTTTTTAAAAGGATACTTGATGCCTGATGATCTTATCGGTCAAAATTGCTAAAGCTTTACTATGCAATTGAATTTTTATTGATAAGAGTTTCAGGTATCAGGAAGCAGCCCCAGGGACCGGGTACCAAAACCTATATGAGAAATTATATGGAAGGGGGATGCAATGGCAGAAGAAGTAGGGAATTTTCCATTAGATCAGGGAAATACCGGTGCTTTAAGAGGACTGGAACAATCCCGAGAAGAAGTAGGGCGACCTCGCCGTCTTGATGACAATGAAGAAGATTTAAGAGACCCTCAACGTGTTCGCGAAGCCGAGGCAGAAGAAGCAAACGATCCTTCTCGACCTGAAAGAACACAGGATCGAGTAGAAATTACTCAGGATGCCCAAGATCAGATTGAGGCTGCTGAGCGAAATCGTTCAGAATCCCAAACCGAGGAAACCCAGCGCGAAACATTGCAGGAAAATGAAGTTCGGCAACAATCTGTTGAGGAACGGAGCGCTGAATCGGAAGATGCTCTCCAGACAAACAGAAGCGATACCCCCACCAATACGGGTGATGCAGCCCTATCTGCAGGACAGGGAGGCTCCGACCCTGAAGAAGCTCTCAACGAAGGTTTTCAATTGGGTAACACTCAGACAAATCCCAACCGTACTCGGGAATTTTCTACTCGTAACCAGATAGACAATCCTCAAGAAGCTGCGGCTGCGACGAATGACTTGGACTCGAATCCAACTTCGCGAACCAGAGAAGCGCGAGATGAATCTCGTAATTCAGGCAATGACGTTGCTGACGCGCCAGAACAGCAAAATGTTCAACTTCAACAAAGAGTTGAATCTGCCAATGCGGAAATAAGAGGTACTGAAGAAGTTGCTGTTCAGGAAGATGATCTTTCCGAAACCGCGGCGAATGTGCCTGAGAGAAGGTCAGAACAAAGGGCTGAAGCGGCTCAGGAAGCAGCTCGAAACGAGCCGCCTTTGGATATTCCTGCCTCCGATGTGGATCAAATTGAGGAAGTTCCTGAGCCTTTACAAGAAGCTCAGGATACAAACCCACTACGGGCGCCAGGGCCTTCAGAAATTAGGGATGAGCCGGATGCTACGGCTATAGAAACAGAGCGTGGACAGAATGTCAGTAATTTAATTTAAACAACGAACCGCGCCCGCCAGCGGCATGCAGTGGGCCTTATTGTACAACTCATCAAGAGGAGATACGCCAGAACCGGAACTACCCCATCGCTTAGAAGAGGATCTCGAATAATATTGGAATGGTTTGCGGCCTTACCCAATATTAAACGAAGGTTCAGATTTTGACTTAAGGCCCGTCAGGGGCACCTGTCACACCGGCGTGGTCTATCGCCTTACGGCGAAGGTCCGTCATCGGTGTGTCAGCACGCATCACTGGCGAGGCGGGCGTTTTTTTTTCGGTAGATCTGTGCGATTCCGATCTTGATGTGTTTATCGACATTTTCGATTAAACACTTTATAGGCGAATCAAGTTTTTTTGTCGCCAGACCGGAAAAAACGTGCAGGTTCTCAATAATACCAGTCCTACATTCTTCCCCTTTAATTCCAGTCGAACGACTAGTAAGAACCCCACTGTCAATGTGGCTCGGGATACCCTGAATCAAGCCGGGAAAAACTCCCAAAACAAAAGCCAAACACTGTTTGATGCGGTATTTATAAATAAAAGAAAGGTCCCCCAGTTGCAGGCCACCGGGCCTCTTGCGACTTTTAGAACCGCAGATGCGATTTCCCTGCTCACCCAGCGCTTCCAATCCCAAAAATTACCCTTAATAGATAACCTCGACAAAAAAGAGTCGTTTACCTTTGCTCGACTGCGTCAATTGGATGATCTTTCAGATTCTCTGAAGGAACTGGAGCAAACAGTTTCCAACTTGCGTGCAGAAAATGTTTTAAATCTGAAATCAGCAGCTTCTTCTCGTTTCAGGGAAGTTCTGGCCGTCACGGGTAAAAATGGTCCACTGAATAGTTTTGATGTAAGGCCGATTCGGTTATCCCAAACGGCCGAACTGGCTTCAGACGTTAAAGACCCTTCCCAAAAACTGGGTCTGGCAGGTACTTTTTCTATCAATGGAATTTCGGTCACGGTTGTTGCCACAGACTCGCTGGTAACGATTAGAAATAAAATAAATTTTGGGGAAGATACAAATAAAAACGGTTCGCTGGAACTTTCTGAAGATGCTAATGGAAATGGAGTTCTGGAAATTTTAAGAGTCAGCAATTCAGAGTTTGGCGGAGGCATTTTTATAAAAGAAGATGTCAATGAAAACGGTGAGATAGACCCCAGCGAAGACACCAATTCCAACGGCCGGCTTGATGGGGGAACGGCCGACAATAATGTTCTGGCCCTGATCAGAGACAACCGACTTGTTCTGGTGAGTCTTGCGGGGGGCAGTAATACAATTGACATAAAAGAGGAGAACAATGTTCTTTTCGATTTGGGATTCTTTGAATTGGATGGTACAGGCCAAAAAGTTCAAAAAGAAATTCAATTAAACGATTTAGACAGGCCGGATAATCTTGTCGTTCAGCCCCAAACGGCCATCGTTGAAGTGGATGGAGCATTTTTCAGCAGTAATTCCAATATTGTCTCCGGGGCTATTGAAGACACGGCATTGCTGTTGCGACAAGTTTCGGAAACCGCTTCCAAAATCACCATCTTTATTGATGCACCTACCTTTTTTGCGCAAGTTAAAACCCTGTTCAATCAGTTCAATGATTCCATCTCCAAAGTCAATGATCTCCTTAATGGGAGTAAAACTTTTGAGAGTGATGGAGATATTCAGGATATCCGCAATGAGCTGACCGTAGAGCCACAGGAAAGAGCTCGTGTGTTGGAAGAGAGAAATCGAATCATCGATGACTTCCGTGGCCGACCGGGAAACCCACAGGCAACAGGTATTTCTATAACCAATACAGAAAAGAGGAGTCAGCAGGAAGTCGCCGTCACCTCCATAGTTCAAGGCATCCAAAGGGGACTGAGCTTTCCCTCGCAGAACGGTGACGAAAATCTTTTAAAAAGATTGAGTTCCATTGGCATTCGAACTTTGACCGACAACACCATTGCCCTAAACGAAACGGAATTCGAACGAGGCCTGGAAAAAAATACCCAGGAAGTTTTCGATCTGTTTACCAATTCTGAAACAGGGATTCTTCCTTTGCTTGCAGAACAACTAGAAAACATTGTTAGAGAAGGTCGAGGGGACCTGGCACTTAAACAAAATAAAGTGGTAATCCAATCTGGGACGCCAAGCCTCCTGGCAGAAAATTTCCGCAAATTTACTGAGAATTCTAATTTAGAAGCAACAGTTCAAACCTTAATCGCGGTGGCATAAAAATGGAAGAACAGAAAATTAAAGAAATCCTAAAAAACAAATTGTCCCTTTTAGAAGAGCTTAGTGGACAAATGAAACGGCAAGTGCAAGCCATTGATGGAAATGATGAGCCTTCGCTCACTCAAATTCTAAATGAAAAAGAAACCGTGATCGAGTCTTTGGTTAAAGATGATGAGGAACTGGAAAAGCATGTTGCACTTCTCGGTGAAAAGAGCCGGGCCGCTATCGCGAAAAA
This sequence comes from Nitrospina sp., assembly GCA_018665625.1. The sequence goes on from JABJCF010000095.1 coordinate 10,001, forward strand.
CTTAAAAGAACTGGGTGCTCAGATCGAAACAGCAATAGAAAAAATTGTAGAAGTGGAAAACGATTGCGAGAAAAAGTTGATCAACGAAAAGCAGGGGCTGTACGAAAAAATGAAGTCGATGAAAACAGGACGCACCTTATTAAAAGGCTATGGGCTTTCAACCCGAATTAAACCAAAAATTTCAGGAAGTATCTAACGGAGGGAAGGAGTTATGGATTTTTCAATTGTACCGGTAAGTAAGGTTTTTAAAACTTATCAAGGTCAGGCACGCATTGCCGACTTGAATAAAAAGAATCCGGTGAAAAGAATGCAGGGACAGAGGGATCAGGTTACGATTTCCAGTGCGGCAAGACAGGCTTTGCAGAAAAACCCCAATGGAGATAGGCCGCCGGCTGTTGCTAAAGAAGCCGCGCCAGCAGATACTGGCAAACAAGCTCCGGTAGCTAGTGGTGATTTTGTCCCTGGCATTTAAAGCGAGGCCGGCGGCAACAATGTTTTAATTTTAATGCCGGTTTTCGTTTTGATTGCGCCTCGGGTCTGTTAATATTCCCTCCTGATAAAAATTTTCTATATATTTCTTTATGATTTGCGTCCCTATAATCGGTGCCTCCATGCCCAAAGCATTGGAGCAAATTACCGCAGCTGAGAAAGTGGCTGATATTCTTGAATTGCGTCTGGATTTGATCAATTCCTTTGACCTCAAGGTTCTTTTTAGCGCGATTACCATTCCCGTCATTGTCACCAATCGCAGTAAGTTGGATGGTGGGCAATTTAAAGGTGGTGACGAAGAACGTGTCCAAGCTTTACACGATGCTTTGGAAGCCGGAGCCGACTATGTTGATATCGAAGTTTCCACTCCGCGCGAATATTTGCAGCCGTTTCTTGAAGGTCATGAAACTTCACGGATAATTATTTCCTATCATGATTTTTCTCATACTCCCGAAGATATTAATCCGCTTTATGAAACGATGAAAGATTTGCCCGGCGGCATTATTAAAATTGTCACTTACGCGCGGGACCTCGGTGACAATCTGAAGATGTTTCAGCTTCTGGAGCGTGCGAAAAAAGAAAATAAAAAAATGATAGGGCTATGTATGGGAGACCTGGGGGAAATAAGTCGAGTGCTTTCTCCGCTCTATGGGGGTTTTCTCACCTTTGGCAGTTTAGAAACCGGCAAGGAAAGCGCGCCGGGGCAGATGCCGGCAAAGTCTCTTAAAGATGTTTATAGAGTGAATGACGCGCACGAAAAATTTAAGGTTTATGGCGTCATCGGTAACCCTGTTTCAAAAAGTATGGGTTACCTGGTTCATAACCGCGCCTTTCGCGAAATCAATTCGCCAAATATTTATGTTTCGTTTCTGGTGGAAAACGTAGAGAAGTTTTTTACCACTTTTAAAGATTTCTTTGCAGGTTTGAGTGTGACCATGCCCGCAAAAGAAAACATCATGCCTTTATTGGATAAAGTCGATGGAATAGCGCAAAGCATTGGTGCGGTAAACACGGTTGTTCAAGAGAATGAACAATGGGTCGGTTACAACACCGATTGTTCCGGTGCAATTTCGGCGCTTGAAGCACAGACCTCACTAAAAGATAAAAATATTTTGATTTTGGGATCAGGTGGAACAGCCAAAGCGATTGGTTATGGCATCAAAGAAAAAGGCGGAAAGTTGACCGTTACCTATAACCGAAATAAAGAAAGAGGCGAAGCTCTGGCCAAGGAACTGGGCTGTGAGTTAATCCATTGCCGTGACGCTGGCACTCGACCTATAGATGTTCTCATCAATTGTTCCCCGGTGGGGATGAACCCCAACATAACTGAAACGCCTTTTCTCGCCAGAGATTTTAAAGAAGGGATGGTTGTGTTTGACTCGGTTTACAATCCACTTGAGACCCGGTTATTGCGCGAGGCTAAAGCGGCAGGGTGCACGGTCATTCCAGGCAGTGAACTGTTTATCAATCAGGCCGCGAGACAATTTGAACTCTGGACCGGTCAAACAGCGCCTGTTGATGCCATGCGCGAAGTGCTGATGGAAAACGGGCCACGCCCGTAGGAATAGGTCGAAATCCGTTAGGCAAAAAAGTGTCATCAAACTTTATACTGTAGTTTCGCTAAAACCGCCTCCCCCGTCAGGGGGTTAGTTAGAAAGAACTTTTTCAGGCGGATCTTAAATTTCTAATTGCCACCGGAAAAAGAATAAGAAGTTTCATATCCATTTTGGTGTCGCATTTGTTAAGCCTTCCAGAACGATTATGCTGCGTAGTCGATATCGCTTTTATCCATATGAATAATTCCCCAAGAAAGATGATCGTTCTTTCCAGCTTCGACCCAGTGTTTTAGGCCTTGAATCATTGTATCGATATATTCTTTTCCGCAGGTTTCAACCATTTCATTATAGCGATCTTGGGTTTCCTCCATCACACGCTGGTAATGAGTGGTTAAATGTTCGGACAAGTCATGCACTTTGGTCTTTTTCACGCCAAGTTTTCTGGCTTGCTCTACATAAAAGCCGAAAGAACCCAATGAATCCAAGTGAATTCTGTCCAGAACAGGTTTTAAAATACTTTTTGGGCAATCGAATGTCTGCATTAGATCTGTGAAAATAAATTCACCGCTGTCGTTAAGCACCCGGACTACTTCCTGCACTACTAGTTCTCGATTAGCACTGTGAACGATGGCATCCTGAGACCAAACTATATCGAATGAATTTTCAGGGAAAGGGATATCTTCAAAGTTGCCCTCCACTACCGTTATAAGGTTTTCCAAGCCATGTTCTTTATTCAGGCTACGGTTTCTTTTGTTTTGAGTTTCGCTGAGGTTGAGGCATGTTACCTGAACGCCAAATTGCTTGGCCAGGTATCGGGCAGCACCTCCATAACCAGAACCCAAGTCCAGCAATTTGGTATTGCTGTCTAATTTTAATTTTGATGCCATCATTTGCACAATTCTTGGACTGGCATCTTTGATGGGCTCTTTGGAGTGATTGTAAATTCCTACATGGATGTGGGTACCGCCCCAAATTTTAAAATAGAATTCATCGGCGGGAGTGCTATTGTAATATTCCTCAGCCTTATCAACAGCAGTTTTTTCTGTAGCAATACTCATGAATGCCTCCTCAATTAAAGTTAATTTTAGGAATAGCATTCAGACGGCAATCATTCCTCCTGTTTAAGAAACAATAACAAACGCCCAAATAAACTATATTAGATTTATGTAAAAAGGAATGACCCTTGTTGAATTTCAGTGTAGGGTCGTAATGTACAGTAAAATAGCGGGATTAGCAAGGTGTCTGATTTAAAGAAAATAAAACTAACATGCTTTGCATAAAAAAATCAGCGTACCCGTTTAATTTTTAGATGCTTAAGTGATACGGTTAAAAGATAATAAAAATTTATTTTTCTAATATTTTATTTACTATTTATAAAAAACCTCTTTATCAGCTCTGTCCTTAACATGAATTTAGTCCGTGGAATCTAAAATAAAAATCCAACCGGTTCTATTTTTTAAAAGAACCAACCCGCCCGTTTTTATTATATCGGCTGTCATTATGCTGGGTTTTATTTTAATGGCAACCTGGTTTACCGAATCATCCAAAAAGATTTTTGATAGGGTTCAATCCGCAATTGTGAAAGACTTCAGTTGGGTGTTCACAATTTCCACAATTCTGTTCCTTCTTTTTATATTTTTTCTTCTCTTCAGCCGGTTTGGCCGCATCCGTTTGGGGCAACCCGATGACAAACCTGAATTCGGCTATACAACCTGGTTTTCCATGATGTTCAGCGCGGGAATGGGGATCGGACTCGTATTTTGGAGTATCGCCGAGCCTATCAAGCATTTTGCCAATCCGCCTATCGCCGATTCACCGCTATCTCCTGCCAATCTAGCTATGGGAATCACTTATTTTCACTGGGGACTGCACGCCTGGGCCGTTTTCATGGTCGTCGGGCTTTCCCTCGCATACTTTTCTTTTAGAAAAGGCCTGCCTTTAACCATTCGATCCTGTTTCTATCCTTTACTGGGGAATAAAATTTATGGGCCATGGGGACATGCTATCGATATATTTGCCGTAGTAGGAACAATGTTTGGAGTAGCCACCTCTCTGGGGTTGGGAGCCATGCAAGTCAATTCTGGCCTAAACTTTCTGGGTGATTTCCCCGAAACCAAAATGACACAAATTGTTTTGATCGCTATCATCACCGCATGCGCCACTGCGTCAGTGGTGCTGGGGCTAGAGAAAGGCATCAGCCGACTCAGTTATTTCAATGTTTGCATGAGCCTAATTCTGATTGCCTTTGTATTTTTTCTTGGCCCATCAAAGTTTATCTTGCAAACTTTTGGAAATGGAATGAAAGATTATGTCAGCAATATCTTTTA
>JABJCF010000096.1 GCA_018665625.1 Nitrospina sp.
GCCTTCCAACCATCGCTATTTCGAAACTCTTTCAAGGCTGCACTGTTCATGAACAGTAGTACAATACTCTTGGCTTGTGCTCCCAATTGAAACCCAACTGATGCTGCTATTGTGTTGTAATATTCAACCGTTTTACCACCAATTCTCAATGCTCCTTCTCCATATTCCCCACCAATTCCTATGCCTACTTTAATAACAGATGGAAATACCAGAACTGCTTTGGCTTTTTTAGTAAAATTCTGGCTGCCAGGAACTTCTTTATAAAATTTCTCAAGTGCTACATCCACACTGACATCAATTTCCCTTGCAGTTGCTGCAAAGGAATTTTGAACAATAAAAACACAAGAAAACACCAAAAATAATAATTTGAAAGCATGATATTTGTGGATTTTATTGGGCACAAGCGACTCCTTGGGAAATGGTTATCTGGAACATAAATATACTCTTTCTGGAGTTAAATATTTGGTATTTTTTGGGTCTAAACCTAACTAATTACAGCCCCTTACCAATTAAAATTACTTTTCTAAAATAACTCTTTACAAAATAACATTATCTGTTAATATAATTAAAGTGATAGACGGAATTAAAAACCGATAACGATGGAGAAATCATATGTTCTATCAAACTAAAGTACTAGATGCATATGGAAACCAGAAAAAAATCATCTCTGGGGAAGAATTAAGCCGAAGACATTGGGAAAACTTTAAGATTCTCGAGGAAAGTGGTAACCCTTTCGCTAAAAACCTACAAAAGGGCACCTCAAAATACGGACGAAAAAGAACAATTCTAAAGGGTTCAGAGGAAGAAATTCATTAGATTCTCATTCTAATCAGGCTTGTTTAAAAACGAAGGAGTCGTAGCCTTCGTCGGTATAGACTTCAATTTTATCTCCATCCCGGAAATCCTCTTGAAGGATTTTCCGAGAAAGGGGATCTTGCAAATATTTTTGTATCGCTCTTTTAAGAGGTCGAGCACCGAAAACAGGATCATATCCTTTATCCGCTAGCATCTCTTTCACTTTATCACTCAGTTCCAGGGAAATATTCCTATCCGCAAGTCGTCCCCTTAAATCTTTTAATTGAACTTCCACAATATCCCGAATCTGATCACGAGTCAGGTTTTTAAACAGAACAATATCATCAATGCGATTTAAAAATTCAGGACGAAAATGATTCCGCAATTCCTGCCTAACAGCATCTTGCACCTTTTCATATTCTCGTTCCCATACTTCTTTGACTTCACCTGCAGTTTCTCTCTCTAAAGCCTCCAATCCAGATTGCTCAATAAATTTACTGCCCAGATTGGAAGTCATAAGAATTACCGTATTTTTAAAGTCCACCGTCTTTCCCTGACCATCTGTCAAACGTCCCTCATCCAATATTTGCAAAAATAGATTAAAGACATCTGGGTGGGCTTTTTCAATTTCATCTAATAACACGACTGTGTAAGGCCGACGCCGAACGTGTTCTGTCAAAAAGCCCCCCTCCTCGTGTCCCACATAACCTGGAGGAGCGCCAATGAGACGAGATATAGAATGCTTTTCCATATATTCAGACATATCAACTCGAACCATTGCCTGTTCATCCTGAAAAAGAAACTCAGCTAAGGAACGAGCCAGTTGGGTCTTCCCCACCCCGGTAGGCCCAAGAAACATAAAGCTGCCAATGGGCCGATTGGGGTCCTGAAGCCCCGCTCTCGCGCGCCGAATGGAATTAGAAACCAGTCTTACCGCATCATCCTGCCCAATCACTTGTTGATGCAAAACATTTTCCATATCTAGCAACCTTTGTTTTTCGGACTGCATCATTCTTTCAACGGGGATGCCCGTCCAACGAGACACTATTCTTGAAATATCTTCTTCTCCAACCTCTTCATTTAAAAGTTTCTCGCCATGATCGGCTTTTTCTGAAGCTTCTTCGAGACCTTGTAATTCATGCGTCAAACGCGGCAGGGTGCCATATTTCAGCTCAGCTGCTTCTTCCAGCCGACCTTCTCTCTCAGCATTTTCATTATCCTCAGTGGCCTTTTGCAGCTTTTCCTTTAAAGACCGCTTTTCTTCAATTATTTTTTTCTCATGCTTCCATTGCTCTTTTAAAAATGAGCATTTTTCATTAACTTCCAGAATTTCTTTTCCCAAAACTTCCAGCCTGTTAACAGACTCTTTATCCTTTTCCTTTTTCAAGGCTTCACGTTCTATTTCCAGTTGTGTGATTTTCCTTTGGTACTCATCGATTTCAGCAGGCATCGAATCAATTTGCATCTTCAAACATGAAGCTGCCTCATCGATCAGGTCAATGGCCTTATCCGGAAGAAATCTATCCGATATATACCGCTGTGAAAGTTTAGCCGCCGCCAAAATTGCAGCGTCTTGAATGCGTACACCATGATGCACTTCGTATTTCCCCTTCAGGCCGCGCAATATAGAAACGGTATCTTCAACACTTGGCTCACCAATAGGTATGGGCTGAAAACGACGTTCCAATGCAGCATCTTTTTCTATGTACTTTCGATATTCATTCAAAGTGGTAGCACCCACACAATGGAGTTCTCCCCTTGCCAATGCAGGCTTTAACATGTTCGAGGCATCCATAGAACCTTCAGAGGCACCCGCTCCCACCAAGGTATGCAACTCATCAATAAAAAGAATTATTTCCCCTGCAGCTGCGGTTATTTCTTTAAGGACCGATTTCAGCCTGTCTTCAAATTCACCACGGTATTTGGCCCCAGCTACCAGTTGAGCCAAGTCCAAAGATAATATTCTTTTATCAAGCAAGCTTTCTGGAACGTCTTTATGGGTAACTCGCTGGGCCAGGCCTTCTATGATGGCTGTTTTACCCACTCCAGGCTCTCCGATTAAAACAGGATTGTTCTTTGTTCGCCGGGATAAAACCTGAATGACCCTGCGGATTTCACCGTCTCTTCCAATAACCGGGTCAAGTTTTCCTGCGCGGGCCGATTTCGTAAGGTCCACACAATACTTATCCAGGACCTGAAATTTACTTTCTGGATCTTGGTCAGTAACTCTTTGACTACCCCGAAGAGACTGCAAACTTTTCAACAAAGCTTCGTGGGTAAGTCCAAAAGATTTAAAAATACCTTTTGTCTTTTTATGATTGGATAATGCGAGCAAAAAATGTTCTGCGCTTAAAAACTCATCCTGCATTTTTCGAGCTTCTTCTTCGGCTTTGACTCCGACTTCCGAAAGAGTATCTGAGATATAAACTTTTCCACCCCCTGATACTCGCGGATATTTTTTGACCGCCTCTTCGAGCCTGACCGCCACAGCATTCGGATCAACACCGATTTTCTTTATCAATACTAGAGCTATGCCATCGGCATCCCGGATAAGCGATAGCAATAAATGCTCCGATTCTATAGACGGATGGCCCTCTCGAGCACAAAAACTCTGGGCATTTGAAAAAGCTTCCTGTAATTTTATGGTCATTTGTTCAAAGCGCATAACATCACCTCAACTAGAATATTTTTCCTTCTATAACTAAATAGAATCGAGAGTTAATATTGTCAAGGTTGAACAAACAAAGGAGGGAAACTAAAAAACAAAAAAGCTATTTCATTTTCAAGATATCTTGAATGAAAAGATTGGTCGCGCGTACTACATGCGGTTTGGAAAGATGCGTTTTCATATCCACAGGTAAGCGAAGAGTAAATTTGGAACCCACACCCAATTCACTTTCGGCCAGTATATTACCACCCATCACCAAGCTCAATCGATGGCAAATAGCCAACATCAATGCTTCACCACCAAATCCACTCGACAAATTTTCATCCGCCTGAGTGTAACCCTTAAAAAGATTTTCAAGAATCTTAGGATTGATTCCAGCACCGGTGTCTTTGACCTCAAACGAAATCCAGCCTATATCACCGACCTTTTCAAAGTTTACATTTAAGGAAATTTCACCTTGCTGAGTGGTATGGCAAGCATTAACAATCAAATTACACAATGCCCGAGAAATTCTTTCTCTGTCGCCATTTATTTTGCCCACACCGTCGGGGCAGTGAATATGAAATTCGTTCTCCGTCTGGCTTATATCCTCCTGGACTTTCTGGGTAAGTTCTTGAACCAAATCTACCACCAAAAATTCCTGATGCTGCAATTCAGACCGACCCGATTCAATTTTTGAAAGATAAATTATTTCCTCAACCCATTTCATTAGACTATGGCTTGAGGCACGGATTTTTTCAATATCAGGAAGAAAATCCTCAAGACCTTCGTCTTGCATTTCTTCCTGAAGCATTTCGCTATAACCGATAATATGATTGAGGGGGGTTCTTAGCTCATGGCTAAGATTGGCGAGAAAAACTGACTTACTAAGACTGGAAGTTTCCGCTTCACGCTTATCGAGAGCCAGCTTCTTATTGCTATCTTCAAGCTCAGCGGTGTGAATTTCTATCTGTGATTTGAGGGACTTTTTTTGAAGCGTGATTTTTTCATCTCGCTTATTAACTTCCTGGAGAAGAGAGTTGATCACTTCAATCAACGGATCAATATTATCGTCACCTGTCTTTTCTAATTGGGATGTGAAGTTTCCCTTCCCTAGAGATTGTCCCAGGCTTTTTATTAATAGATCCAGTTCTGATAAAGAATCTTTATTCACCCAATCCCTTTTCAGCCAACCATCTTTCAGCTTCGAGAGCTGCGGCACAACCTGTTCCAGCAGCAGTAATGGCCTGGCGGTATTTGTGGTCGTGTACATCACCTGCAGCAAAAACCCCTTCAATACTGGTTTCCTGAGTCCCTGGCTTAATTTTTATATAACCTGCATCGTCCAGGTCAAGCTGGCCATTAAAAATACTGGTATTGGGTGTATGACCAATGGCATAAAAAATTCCTGCCACATCTATCTCACGGGTTTCTTTGGTTTTCACATTGGTTAATTTTGCGCCTGTCACATAATCTGCCCCAATGGCATCATCCAAAACCGAATCCCATAAAATTTCCAGTTTAGGATTTTTCAATGCGCGTTCCTGCATAATTTTTGAAGCTCGAAGCACATCTCTTCGATGCACCATATAAACCACAGAGCCAAATTTAGTGAGGTAGCTCGCCTCTTCCACTGCTGTGTCGCCCCCGCCAATTACCATCAAGGGTTGATTACGAAACATAGGTAGCGCTCCATCACACACGGCGCAAGCTGACATACCGTTGTTCCACATTTTTTCTTCATTTGGAACTCTCATACGTTTGGCGGTCGCTCCAGTTGAGATAATCACTGAATGGGCTTTTACTTCTCGAGTTTCAGTTTTAAGAGTAAATGGTGATTTGCTCAGGTCCGCTTCGATGACATCTTCTTGAACCATTTCAGTACCAAATCGTTCCGACTGCTTTCTGAAAAGTTGCATTAACTCGGGTCCCTCAACGCCCTCAGGAAACCCCGGATAATTTTCAACTTCGGTGGTTGTTGTCAACTGTCCTCCAGCCGACCCGCCCAACATGTAGCCTTCAAACATAAAGGGTTTTAAGTTAGCTCTAGCAGCATAAATCGCAGCTGTATGTCCTGCTGGGCCTGAGCCGACAATAACAACGTTCTTCACATCACTCATGACAAACCTTTCTATAATTTCGGCTTGACACAACGAAAACCCACACCGCTGTATCTTAAATCGGGGTCTTTTGCGACCCGATCAGAAGTTCTTAGAAAATGGCTTAGGGAATCCCAAGAGCCACCCCGTACCACCTTACCCTCACCTTTTTGAGGGCCTGACGGATTATTTTGCGTTCCCGAAGTATTGTAGGGACCATACCAATCCATCGTCCACTCATAAACATTGCCCATCAAATCGTAAAGACCATGGGAGTTTGGTTGCAAACTTCCCACCGCAATTGGAGACCCAACCGCATAAGGTTGGTTCCAATGTGCACCGCCTAGTTTTTTACCTTGCGCTACATATTCCCACTCTGCTTCCGTGGGCAATCTTCCATCCCGCCATTTACAATAAGTTATAGCTTCATCCCAAGTGGTAAACACAACGGGTTGGTTTTTCTTATTAAAATCTCCAGGCCTATCATCATGCAAAACTTCTGGCTCGCATACTCCTGCCACAAAGCATTTGCGGTAGTCGGCATTGGTTACTTCAAATTTATCGATCCAGAAAGAGTCCACCTCCACTTGATGGATAAGTTCATCTTCACACCAATCAGAATTATTTTGTTCCTCTTCGCAATAGTGGCTACCCATCTCGAAGACTCCGCCATTAACTAAAACCTGATCACTGGCATATACAGAAGAAGAAACAAAAACCAATAATAAGATTAAATAAATGGGAATAAGGCCCCAAAAGTTTTTCTTATTCATACTTCAAGTTTTTCCCGGATTGCATTTCTAACATCTTCATACTTGGCAGGAAGTTCAACAGCCTCAAACGCATAATCAGACTCAACACCCGGTATCTTGTCTGTATGACATTTAAATAAGAAGTCTGTGAATTTCAAGCCATTTGCTGTTGAAATAACTACCACTTTATCTTTCTTTTTGACTACTCCCCGGCCAACCAGTTTTTCCAAAACAGCCAGCGCAACGCCGGTATGAGGACAACACAATAAACCTGTACGATTTGCTTTGCTGGCAGCATTTGCAAGTTCACCCTCAGTTGCCTCTTCAACGATGCCATCAAAAGCCTTTAAAGTACGGATGGCTTTTTTAACACTCACTGGGTCACCAATCTGAATTGCACTGGCAAGAGTTTTTTGAGCTTGAACCGGCTCGAAAGATTTAAAATCTTGTTTAAAACTTCTATATAAAGGGTTCGCACGCTCTGCCTGAGCACAAACCAGCCTGGGCAACTTATCAATCAAGCCAAGGTCATAAAACATCTGAAAACCTTTGCCGATAGCACTAACATTCCCAAGGTTTCCTCCCGGCACGATAACAAAATCTGGAACCACCCAATTAAACTGTTGTACCAACTCAAAGCTTATGGTTTTTTGACCTTCAATTCTGAGAGAATTCATAGAATTAGCCAGATAAATATCATCATTCTGGCAAACTTCTCTCACCAACTTCATGCACCCATCGAAATCCGTATCAAGTGAAAGTGTCAAAACACCATGCGTGATGGGTTGGATTAATTGAGTCAGTGAGACTTTATCTTTAGGAAGAAAAACAATCGCAGGAATACCAGCAACAGCGCAATAGGCGGCAAGAGAAGCCGAAGTATCACCAGTCGAGGCACAGGCGACGGCCTTAATATTTTTCCCTTGCGACATCATTTGTTTGACCATGGAAACGAGAATAGTCATCCCGAGATCTTTAAACGAACCCGTGTGAGCCATTCCACATTGTTTGACCCAAAAATCGTCAAGCCCTAACTGATGCCCCAATCTATCCGCCCAGAAAAGGTTGGTCCCCCCCTCGTAAGTTGAAACAATGTTTTCGTTTTGGACATTGGGGCAAACCAATTCCTTTTTCCCCCAAACAGAGCTTCCGTAAGGCCATTCATTTTTACGATAGCGGCTTTCAAAAAGCTCTTTCCAATCCGCAGATGATCTTTTCTTGAGTTCTTCCATATCATGCGTGACTTCAAGCAACTCATCGCAATCCTTACAACGATATATTATATCCGTCAGCTCATAACGAGTACCGCACTCAGGATTGATACATTGAAACCAGGCTTTAAATTCCATTTTTATTTTTCCACACGGATGAGGTTAGATTTTCCGCAGACCACATCAAGTTGTTCAATTTCTTTCAATGCGTTTTGAATATTTTTTTCGCTGGATCGATGGCACATCATAACGAGAGAAACAGCTTTGCCTTCTTCGCCCCGGCCTTTTTGAATCATCGACTCTATACTAATGCAATGGGTACCTAGAATTCCTGATATTTTTGAGAGCACACCGGGTTTATCTAAAACATTGAACCGTAAAAAATATTCTGATTCAATAGCACTGATGTCTTTAAGAGGAATCGGCTTGATTGTGGAACTTTGAAAAGAAGAAGCGGGTACTCTATCATTCGCATTGGATAAAATGTTACGGGCTATTTCAACCACATCTCCCACTACTGCACTTCCAGTAGGTAAGGCACCTGCTCCATGCCCTGCTAAAATATTTTCTTCCATCATATCGTCACAAATTCGAATGGCATTCAACACACCATTAACATTTGCCATAGGATGACTGCTGGGAATCATCGCGGGGTGCACGCGAATATCTATTGCTTCACCGTCAAACTTCGATATCGCCAGCAATTTTATTCTATATCCAAACTCTCTGGCACATTCAATGTCATCAGAACTGATATTGGTAATCCCCGAAACGTTGATATCGTCAAAATTGACCGGTGTTCCATAAGCGATACGGGTCAACACAGCAACTTTATGAGCTGAATCAATACCTTCTATATCGAATGTTGGATCGGCTTCGGCAAATCCTTTTTCCTGAGCTTCTTTCAAGGCAACGTCGAAATCACAATTTTCATCCGACATTTTACTGAGAATATAGTTGGCTGTACCATTTACGATTCCTTCAATGGTATGGATCCGATTAGCTACAAAAGCTTCACGAATAGACCGAATAATGGGTATTGCGCCACCAATAGATGCTTCGAAACCAATAGAAAGTTTTTTCTCTTCCACCACTTCGAAAAGCTCGTCACCATGCTTTGCAAGCAATGCCTTGTTAGCCGTTACAACATGTTTATTATTAGCAAGAGCTTTAAGAATGAAGGTTCTCGCCGGCTCATACCCCCCAATCAACTCAATAACAATATCAATTTCTGGATTTTCAAGAATATCATCAATCGAAGTGCTCAACACCCCGTCTTCAACCTGAACGCCTCGATCTGTTGTAATATCAAGATCGACAATTTTGGTGAGCCGTAGTGCGGCACCCAATCTTTTTTGGATTATCTCCTGATTGTCAGAGAGAATCTTTGCGACCCCGGCTCCAATTGTGCCAAACCCTATCAACCCTACATTAATCGTTTTCATTTTTTATCCGTTCTAATAAACAACCCAGCCACTTAAAAAGTAGCATTATAAAGCTTCACGAATTCCTCTCACTGCTTGACGAATTCGGTGTTCATTTTCGACCAGTGAAAAGCGAACAAAATGGTCGCCCCCTTCACCAAATCCAATTCCCGGAGCTACCGCAACTTTGGCTTTTTCCAATAGCATTTTTGAAAATTCTAATGAACCCAATTTCTTAAACTCATCAGGAATTTCAGCCCACACCATCATAGTCGCCTTGGGAGGCGTTACTTTCCACCCCATCCTATTCAATGCTTCACATAGAACGTTTCGCCGACCTCGATAAGTTTCTGTAATTTCTTCTACACAATCTCTCGGCCCATTCAACGCAACAGTGGCTGCAATTTGAATTGGCTGAAACATACCGTAGTCCTGATAGCTTTTTATTCTCGCCAGCGCATTGATGATTTCACTGTTTCCCACTGCGAAACCCACTCGCCAACCCGGCATATTATAACTTTTTGATAAAGTAAAAAACTCTATTCCTACGTCTTTCGCGCCAGGAACTTGTAAAAAGCTGGGAGCTTTGTAACCATCAAAAACGATATCTCCATATGCAAAGTCATGAATAACAATCAAATCATGTTCCTTGGCAAATTCCACAACTTTTTCAAAAAAATCTATATCAACCACCTGCGTGGTGGGATTGTGTGGGAAATTGATGACCATTGCTTTGGGGCGAGGCCAATTACGCTTAAAAGCATCCAATAATCCCTCAAAAAAGTCTGAATCTGGCC
>JABJCF010000097.1 GCA_018665625.1 Nitrospina sp.
ATACATCCTTTCGCCTCCCTCCTGAATATGGATTACATACAGGATAGAAAGCTTAACGTGAGTGGTACACTTTTACTCCGCCACACTGGTACGAATTTACTCTGCCCTTGACATGGTTGGATTTTTTTCCAAAGTGTTCTCCCCTGCGTCCGCTGATGGAGATGTTGACCTCCGCCTCCTTATCGAACCTCTTGAGGACGGGTGGTGGTACTCGTTGCAACTTAAGAACCAGCGAGGGATAATGGTTTTCCTTACAGATTCAGACCTGCAACCTTCAGGTGCCCTAAACGCAAAGGAAGTTTGGAAGCAAAAGTTAAATTCCAGCAATAAAACTAAAGCCCGTTACAAATTAAGTACAGAATCACAATCCACTAAAATCGTTCCCGCCTACAGCCAATTTCTTTCAAATGTTGGCGGAGAAGGCTGGCTCGCAGTTGGCGATGCTTGCATGGCATTTGACCCACTTGCTGCCAGTGGAATTAAAAAAGCCCTGGAAGACGGCCTTGAAGCTGCGGAGGTCATAGCAGAATTTTTAGATGGTTCTCAAACCTTATTTAAAAACTATATTTCTTCCAGGAAAAAACAATTCAATAATTACCTTCAAAACAGACACTACTACTATTTACAAGAAGACCGTTGGCCGAAAAGCAAATTTTGGCAACGCAGACAAGTTATTGAGCCACAAAGTATTGGTTCCTATGGGAAACAACAATTCTAAAAGGCTTATGGCTTCGGCTGTAAGTCCTTTTTTATTTTGGAAAGAAAATTTTTAGATTTTCAGGAGAGATTTAACCTTGGCCTCGAAACTCCTACTGGACAAGGGTTTGACGATGTAGTCGCGTATTCCCAACTTCAAGGCTTCAACCACCTTTTCTTTTGAGTCTTCAACTGTCACCATAAGGAAAGGTGTGTTTTGGAGTGATTCTTCTTTTTTAACCGCCTTGTAAAACTCCAACCCATCCATAATTGGCATATGCCAGTCGGAAATAATCAGATCGGCTTTTTGTAACTTCAGCTTTTGCAAAGCAGTTTCGCCATTTGTTGACGCAACTATTTTATTGATTCCCATTTTTTTTAACAACTCAATGGTCATCGTTCTGGAAACTTTTTCATCTTCCACAACACAAACGGTATAATCCATTTTGCTCTCCCCGAACAATAAAAGATCTATTAAAGCAACGGCCTGTTTTATATCAGCCTCATCTTAAATTATAGCATTTTTAACAGAATTTTTTGAGGCACCTTGACATCTATCGACACAAATTTTATCTATTAATCAGAGTAAGAAATATTCTCTCGGCCGAGAACCATGACTAACTAAATTTAACTTGTTTATCTATAGGAGGGCTACATCATGAGTCTCGTAACTTGGCACCCAGAAGAAGCTTTAGACACAATTTTTAATACGGATCGGTTTTTCAATGTAAAACCCAACCGGTGGCGAGCAGAAGCAGATACTATTTTGCCTAAAGTCAACGTCACTGAAAATGAAGATTCCTTTCAACTTGAAGCTGAAACACCAGGTATGAAAGATAAAGACATAAGTGTGGAAGTCCATAATGGCGTTTTAACCATTAAAGGACATAAAGAGGAAGAATCCGACACGAAAAAAGATAGTTACCACATTCGTGAATTCAGCAACCAAAGCTTCGAAAGGAGTTTCAGACTGAGTGATCGGGTCGACACCGGGAAGGTCTCGGCAAAAATCGATAATGGGGTTTTAAGAGTTCAATTGCCTAAACATGAACTGGTAAAACCGCAAAAGATTGAAGTTCAAGGCATTTCCTAATCACACATAAAAATAGGGTTGCCGGCTCGGGCCAAAGTCAAGTGCACCGAGCCGGTCTATTTTTTTCATAAAATGGGGCCAAAATATTTATTCCTCTGGCCTCAATTTTTCATACGGTGAAAGCAAAGTTTGTGGTAAAACATCAAGGATTCAGTGCTGGAAATTCCAGCGCACTTATAACAACTTGATATCCGCAGGAAACATGAAATCTCTCGCATCAATAACAGACAACGATATAGAAACAATAAAAATGGCTCTTAATGATTCCATTTCAGACATGACAAGCGAACTCAAGAAGGAGTTGAGCCCAGAACAAAAAAATTCTTTAACAAATTATAAAGACAAGTATTCGCGAGTATTTGAAAAACTCAAAACGAATGGGTCAATGTACGCTCTGACAGAAACCGATCTAGATATTGTAGCCGGTGGATTGAACGATGCCATCGAGCTAATTGAAGACAATCTGACAGACGATTTGAGCGACGAAGAAAGTGAAGAAATTCTGGGATATAAAAACGATTGCCAGCGGTTGGTAGATTTACTGGCAAGTTAAAATTTATTAGCGTAGAAAGTTAACGTAGTAGCCATAGTAAAACATCCAACCTGTGATGCCGGTTCCGGCTGTCATACAAAGTATCCAAGCCAATCTACTGTCCTTTTTTACACTGCCCTTGTCCTCGTGCATCCATGCAGAGTGAACCAACATCCCCATAAAATAGGAAATCACAAAAAAAGACAGGACCAATACAAGGATCATGTATCCCGAAAAATCGGATGGCTGTGCGCTCATAGGAAAAATCCAGACTGAGCGATCCCCAGATAGGCAAGAAGCCAGGCAATGGCAAAAACTCCACCAACTATCACCGCAGTAGCGGAGACAACCTTAAGAAAAACCGCAAAGATTTCTTTTCCTGTCTGCTTTTTTTGCCAGAAACTGATAGCAAAGGTCAGGACTCCTATTAAAATTGTGGTGCCAATATAATATCTTGGAGACATTTTCAGAAACCAGCAGGGTTAATTATAAAATAATGTTTCTTTCCAGACCATCTGAGTTAGGTATTAGGGAACTACCTCCACCCGAATGATATTGGTCCAGTTTGGAATGCCTACCGGGATCCCAGTAGTAATCACAACTCGGTCGCCTTTTTTCAGTAGTCGTCTTTTTTTCAGCATAATGATCAGCTGCTCCATATGGAGCAACAAATGCTTGTCTTCTTCCACAACGAAAGGTACGGTTCCTCGAATTAAATTGAGCAGGCGCGCCCGGTGTAAACTGGGGGTGAAAGCGAACACTGGAACCATAGGTTTATGGCTGGCCACCATTTTAGCCGTGCCACCACTATGAGTAAAAACAACCATTGCTCTGGCTTTGAGTAATTCAACCATTCTATTTGCGGAGTAAGTTATCCCGGCATTTATATCAGGCTCATCTTTGAAAAACAGATTCATAGGGTCAATGGTTCTTGTTTCAGCTAAATAAGCTTCTATTTTCAATGCCGTTTCCACCATCACGCCCACAGCGGCTACTGCGTGTTTTCCCACTGCTGTTTCTCCTGAAAGCATGATGGCATCGGCGCAGTCCTTCACGGCGTTGGCAACATCAGAAACCTCAGCGCGGGTGGGCCTCGCGTGTTCTATCATTGACTCCAGCATCTGCGTGGCCACAATCACGGGTTTAGAATGCTTGGCCCCTTCTCTAAGAATTCGCTGCTGCACTATGGGAACTTCCGTAAGGGAAATTTCAATCCCCAAGTCACCTCGAGCCACCATTACCCCATCTGCTTCCTCAACAATTTCCTCTAGATTATCGACGGCCTGTTTGCGCTCAATTTTGGCGATCACTTCAATCTCTGGGCTGCCATACTTTTTAATCAGGCTTTTCAGTCGTCTCACATCCTTCGCACAACCGGTGAAGGACAACGCTACCATGTCGACACCTTCTTGAACTCCAAATTTAAGATCTGCTTTATCTTTTGAAGTTATGGGATCTGCAGTAATTTTCGAGTCCGGCAGATTAATTCCTTTATGATCGGACAAAATTCCACCCGTTAGAATTTCCACCTCTGCTCTTTGGCCTGACACCTGCCTCACAACCCCGCTAAGCTTGCCATCATCGAGAAAAATTTTGCCACCTTTCGTTACCTCTTCATGAAAACGTGGGTATTGAACTGGCACAAGAGTTTCATCGCCTATTTTTTTCTCTGTAGTAAAAGTCAGTCTCTGGCCCCTTTTGACATGTATAGAACCTTCCTTAAACTTCCCTACCCTGATTTTTGGACCTTGCAAGTCCAGCAAAATACCAACGAAAGAATGGTGCTCCTCTTCCACTTCGCGAATCCAGTGAATCCACTTGCGAACAATCTCATGCGTTCCATGTGAAAGATTGAGTCTGAAAACATTTACACCTTTCGCTACCAGACTTTTTATTGCCGCTTTGCTTCCGCTGGCAGGACCCAGGGTTGCAACAATTTTAGTTAATGGAATAGCCATAGGGACCTCTTAATCCTTTTCCGGGAAAAGGGAATAGTTTTTGGGGACTGCCTTGAAAGGCATTAACAATAAATTTTTCAGTGACACTTCTTCACTGGTTCTGAATTGATCAACACCAATAATAATTTTTGGTTGTTCTTTTTTTGCATCATGAATATAGGTACCCAAAAATCGGTCCCATATAGAAAGATTAAAACCAAAGTTGGAATTCGTCTCATTTTTTTCAATCGAATGATGAATACGATGCATATCGGGTGTGACAATAATATAACGTAATACACGATCGAGTTTTTCAGGCAGGGTAATATTCGAATGGGAAAATTGTGCCATTCCATTTAACACGGCCTCAAAAATGACCACAGCTATAGGTGAAGGACCTAAAGCAAAAACCAAACCGATTTTAAATAACATCGATCCCAAAATTTCAATAGGATGAAATCGCAAACCGGACGAAACATCTAAATCGAGATCTGAGTGGTGCACAACATGAAACTGCCAGAAAAAAGGGATCATATGAAGCACAACATGCTGGATGTAAATCATCAAATCCAGAATTATTATGACCGCGACAATTTCAAGTCCGCTCCACCAATCCAGATAATTGAAAAGCCCCCATCCCTTTTCTTCGGCAAACTGGGCTGCTCCCACAGCAGCAGCACCGAAAACCAGACGCGCTACTAAAATGTCGATTCCTGTCAGCGCCAGGTTTATTTTTAATCGGTTTATTTTTGAATCCACCGTAGGATGCCTTTGGATAACGGACTCCAAGGCCAGCATCAGCAAAAACACCCCCAAAAATACGGTAAATCGAATTTGTTGGATATCCATTCCTGTATTTTACTCCAACCGGCGGCAGTTTGCATGAGGTGATTTTCTGCCCCCTCTTCATCATAAGAATTTCAAGCTGCTGCCCAAATTTCATTCTTTTTTGAAGTCAGTTGGGCGGAAGAACTACTGCCTTTTTCCTAGAATATTAAGATAGGTTATTAGAAAGTATAAAGACTAAAAGAACCGGGTAAGAAAAAAAACGCAGTTGGAATTTACGATTCCTTTTCTCGCTCGGCCTGTTCCTTTTCCAATTTATATTTTTTGATTCTGGCTTCTGAGTTTCGCCGCATAAGAATGATACAAGCTTCGGCCATCAAGCCGACAAACCAGAAAGTGGTGAAAAAAATGACCCATGCGAAAAACAGATTGAACCAATATTGATTGGGGGTGTAGTCGGTTGATATATGAATTAAAGCCTTTAACCTGCTTTTTTCATCCTCGGAGGCTTTTACATATTTTAAGTAGAAAGGATGCTTTTTTTTGTAGGCAAAAGCAATCATCTCATTGCGGGGCAGATCAATAAACGTCATAACATCGCGGTTATTTTCTTTAAAAAAAACTCGCATTTTTACCACTGCGGGAGAGTCGGGTGGATTATCGTTGTAATACCAAACCACAACTATAGTCGTCAAAATTATAGACACCCATAAAGAAATCCGGCTGATCCATTTTTCTTTTCCATCTTCAATTTCTTCGGTTATTGGCTCGATTTCTTCCATTTTCAACCCAGTTTAAATTTATCAACTAAACATACCAGACCGAAGAAATGAATTCCAGTTGCAGATTCAAGCCCCTCTGATTAGTATGGTGGAGGTCATTCTTTATCCCTCTTTAAAATGCTTTTTGAAAAGGTTTAATGCAAAAGAAAAGTTCTATCGGCTATTTCCAACTGTTACGGCAAAATGAATCCTTCCGCAATCTCTGGTTCGGGCAAGTCGTTTCTGAATTAGGGGACTGGTTAAACAGCATAGCAATTTATGCCTTAATTCTCAGGCTCAGCGATTCCGGCATGGCTATGGCAGGAGCGATGATGGCAAAACTCCTTCCTATTGTATTGATAAGTCCAATTGCCGGTGTGGTGGTAGACCGTGTCAGTCGTAAAACCGTTATGATTGTCAGCGATTTGTTGCGGTTCGTTGTCGTACTCGGGTTCCTATTTGTCGAAGATCAGAGCACCCTATGGTTTATTTACGCCCTGGTAATAATTGAGATTTCCCTGTCAGGTTTTTTTGAGCCCGCCAGAAGCGCCATTATTCCTTCACTTGTTCCTAAAGAGCATCTGGTAACAGCAAACGCCCTGAGCGGTTCCACATGGTCTGTTATGCTGGCTTTTGGTGCAGCACTTGGGGGCGTTGTGGTGAGTTTGTTTGGAATCCAGGTGGCTTTTATTGTCGATGCCTGCACCTTTTTAATCTCCGCCTGGTTTATATCTAAAATACCCTCCAAGGAAAAGGTTGAAAAAGAGCACAAGCAGAAAAACGGGTTTCAGGAGTTGTTAGATGCTATGCGCTTCCTTTTAAAGGAACCCGTAGTGCTGGTTTTGAGCTTGCTAAAATCAGGCTTAGCCGTGGCAGGGGGCATCATGACGCTAATCCCATTAATGGCAAGCCAGGTGCTTGCGAAACCCGCCATGCTCTCATTGGGAATTGGAATCCTTTATTCAGCACGTGGGCTGGGAGCTGCATTAGGGCCCCTAATGGTAAAACGATTATTCGGCGAAACCGCAACAGTTTTACATTGGTCTATTGCAGCAGCATTTTTCCTGAAAGCAATATCCTATTTATTCATAGCCAACTCCGACAACCTTTGGTCCTTGTCTTTTGGAGTGGCCGCAGCTACATTATTTGGGTCGATCATTTGGGTATTTAGTTCAGCCTTGATTCATTTATCCACCCCCGATAAATATCTGGGAAGGGTCTTCAGTTTTGAACTTGCCATAATGACCCTGGTAATGGGAATCAGTAATTGGGGAGTCGGATTTGCTGTTGATGATTTGGGGCTCACATCTAATCAGGTGGCCTTGTGGATGGCCGCTTTGGTAACCCTTCCCGGAATATTTTGGACAGGGTTTCTCACTTTTATCCGCAAAAAATTACAGGAGGGGGAATGCATTGGTTCAGTTTGCCCTATCGACCCAAGCGGGTTCAATCCTGCACCTAGGGTTCGAGAAGGACAAATTGAAGGCAAGGTTCAACTGGGCGAAAAATAGTCCGCCACCGATTTGCCAATGTCAAAGTGGCTTATAATTTTTTGAGCATCCTCCTGACTATTGGCCCAACGGTAAGCTTCAGCAACTCCTTCATTTTGCCCTAAAGCATGCAGAACTCCAACCGAGACAAACGATGTCGCAAGATCAGTCGATTGTGAAAAGTTTAAAACCATTTTCATCATTTGCCGCATCCCTTCACTATCCAGACTATGGTATTTATTTAATAAATTACGAATATTTTCTTCTCCATAAGTATTCGTATAAGATGCGCCAATACCCGGTTCCTGATAAAGGTGCAGGATTTCATCTTCCATTATTCGTCCCAGAAAAATATCGTTTTTATGATGAGGCTTCTTCTTCCTTTTTTAGCCAAAATTCTTCAAACTCTTCCTGATAGGATAATTGCGTCAAATCCTTCATGCGATCCAGAAAAACAAGCCCTTTTAGATGATCAATCTCATGCTGCAACACCACAGCCTCAAAACCGGATACCGTTTTTTGGATTTTCTTTCCATGCCGGTCATAGGCATTGAGAGTAATTGTGGTCGATCTGGGGACCAATCCGCGGAAGTCTACCAAGCTCAGGCAGCTCTCCCATCCATCTTGTGTTTCCTTGCTGTAATCAGACAACACGGGGTTAACCAGCACCGTTAGAGGAATAGACCCCTCACCGGGGTATCTCTCATTCTCAGCATACTCAAGCACCACAATCTGTATGGACTGGTTGACCTGGGGTGCCGCAAGCCCTACCCCGCCCTCATGGTGCATGGTTTCGATCATATCATCGATAAAAGCTTGCAACTCACCATCCGGCTCGGCCAATTCGTTTAAATCAACCGGCTTTGCCACCTTCCTTAGAACCGGGTTTCCCAGCTTGGAAATTTTCAATACCGCCATTATACCCCCTCATATTCCGGAGCCACACACCTCGGAATTATGAAAAAAATTTTAAACTAGTTTTTTACTCCCGGAGAAAAAACCTGTTCCGCGAACCCCTTAATTTCTATAAGTTATCTTATCATATTCAAACCAAGGGAGTCGATACCCCCCGCCATTACTTCTTAAAAGATAGGCAGCCTATTTTTTTTCTTTGTTTTTTTGTTTGACTTTTTTAACCGATTTCTTATAATGCACCGGCCGATAATCCTTTTACATGAGGAGGGGGAAACCTTGACTAAAGACGAACTTATTAACGCAGTAATCAAAAGTTGTAAAGATGACAATCTCACAAAGAGATTGGCAGGAGACGTAGTGGATGCTGCTTTTGAAAACATTTCAAAAGCCATCAAAAAAGAGAAGCGATTCGCCTACCCTAGCTTTGGAACATTCACAGTGAGATCCAGAAAAGCAAGAAAAGGACGAAATCCACAAACGGGTGAAGAAATTAAAATTAAGGCCAGTAAAACCGTTGGCTTTAAACCGGCTCCTACTTTGAAAAACTCTTTATAAAAGTTTTTCCGTAATTAAAAAGCCGCCCACTTTATAGTGGGCGGCTTTTTTTTGTTCGAAATCTCAAGGACTAATCTTTTTAAAACTAAACCCCTCATCCTTGAGCACTTGCATCAACCAAATTGCATTTTCAGGTTTTTTAAAAGCACCCACTAAAACTCTGAAAAGGACACCTCCATTCATCCCCTCATTTGAGATGGACAAAAACCCCGAAACTCTCTTTAACCTAAGTTTTTCAAGAAGTTGCCGAGCCGCCTCTATAGATTTCACTTCCCCCACTTGCAGAGCAAAGGGATATGGAATTGCCGTTGCATGGCCGGCCAAACGTTTTTCCTTTAGAACTTTTATCACCCTGAATGCCCGATCCCATGTAGCGAATCGACCTATGTAAACACGGTATATCTGAATATCTTTTGAAATGCGAACGGGCGCAGTATAAGTATCATATCCATTTTCTCTTAATTTATTGGAAGCAGAAAAAGCTTCAGACTCCTTAGAGTGACTCGATACATGTATTACAAAAGGATTATTTTTTTGAGATCTATTCTTTTCCTTGCGAAGAGATTCCGTGACCTCATGTTTTTCAGCATAGAATTTTTCTTCCGCGATTTTCCAATTTTCATTTTCCCAATCCATCCTTATTTCTTTTGTCCCCAGGCTTTCCAAAGATTGCGAAAAAAAATGTTGTTCGAATACCACCCAAGTCCCACCTTGTTTAGAAATCAGGTTTTGGGAAGATAATTTCAAACGGGGATTGGGGAATTTTAAAAACAGGCTTTTCTTCTTTTTCCGTACAGCGCTTTCCAGAGTGGGTATCTCTTTGGAATTTTCTGAAATATTTTCACGATAATAAGAAATATGCTTACCGATATCATTTTCTTCCCAAGAGGACTTCCATCCTGCAACCCAATCAAAAACAGATGCGACTTGATCTAATCTCTCCACAGGGAGAGGAACCTCCTGAACGCTAGATTTAATTTCCTCGCTAGTAATCTTTTTTTCTTTAGTTAATTTCCATTCCTGAGTTTGGCTATTTAAAATATCTTTGGCTGTTTGCAGATTAATTTTCGTTGCCAGTTTCTCTACCCCTGTCTTGTCCAGGATCGTACCGGCTTGAATTCCGTTTATATTCCCGTAGATGAACTTATCAATATTTCTCATCCACAGGGCCACTGCCAACTGCGCAGGGTGGATATCCTGGATTTTTATTCGTCTGGCTACTGAAAATAGGCCTTCTCCTTTTCCAAGCTCAATGGTCTCTCTGGAGGGTGGGGCCTCATTGCTCCTAGCTTCTTCCACTTGCCCTGAAATAGCAGATGAATCTTCATTACTCAGGGCAGGAAAAGTGGATACGTTTTTAGGAACCGCCCAAATTGCACCAGAAAGCCTTCGACGATTTTGCAAACGGTTCACAATAGGTGTAGGAGCAATCGTCAAAATTTTAACCGTAGGGACTGAGATTTTTTCTGTTTCAACATCAGGCTTTTGAGGCAAATTAGCAATTTCCGGCTCAGGTAATTCACTATTTTTGGAAGAAACTTTTTCTTTTTCGGCTGGGACTTCTTTCTTTACGACTTTCGCTTTACCCGGCGGTGCGGTTGTTTTTTTCTTTCCCAGGGCGTTAAGAGCTAATCCCTGTTGAAAGTCCACCGTTATCAGGAAATTTTCCAGCAAGGTCCCACCATTATGCATGGCAATGACTACGAGGTTAAAAGAAGGAAAAAACAATGGAGTTTTGGAAAAAATTCGGATAACTTTCTTCACCCCACCGGTAGCGATGGGTTTCTCCAACTCCAATGAGTCCACCAAAGACGGTCGTTTTAGGCCCAGTTTATTGTAATCATTAGCATCTCCAATGACCACTTCATAGGGCGCATCACTATCCAAATGAACTTCAAAAGAAGCATTAAAAGTTTCTCCAAAGTTGCTTTTTATATCTATATCTCCAATAAAAAATGCAGCCACTGGATTAGCAATTAAGAG
>JABJCF010000098.1 GCA_018665625.1 Nitrospina sp.
ATACATCCTTTCGCCTCCCTCCTGAATATGGATTACATACAGGATAGAAAGCTTAACGTGAGTGGGACACTTTTACTCCGCCACAACAAAAAATATATCAACGGCTCACTGGTACATTATTGCTCCGCCGTTCTCAAATTGCGAAATACTTAAGCAGGCGCCTATGAGGAAAAGAAGCAGAGGTTCTCTATAGATGGAGTAACGATTCACAGATTCAGTTGACTGGGAGTTAAGTCCACAAGCATTCCATGGAGAGGATCAAATTAAACTAAAAAGATTCTATCAGAGAAACTGCGGTATTTAGAGAGGATATCCCTTAGACAGGGATTTGGCACATATCCTGATTTTGTAGAGAGGGGTTGTTGCTTCTGTTGGAGGACCCGTTTTTACCATTCGGTTGGCTGTAACGAAAAACTTTACCTTCATAATTTGTAATGACGACTTCATCCTCCGTATGTTCGATGACACTATTAGGCAGCAGCCTGACTTTGCCCCCGCCCCCTGGAGCATCAATCACGAAATAAGGTACGGCCATGCCAGAGGTATGACCCATAAGGTCTTTCATTATATCGAGACCTTTTTGAACTGTGGTGCGCAAATGGTCTGTTCCTTCAGTCATATCTGCCTGGTAGATATAATAAGGTTTGATACGGTTCTTTAATAATTTTTGCATCAATTCTTTCATCGTTGCAGAGTCATCGTTTACGCCTTTTAGCAGTACTGTTTGGCTGCCTAAAGGAATTCCAATATCAGCAAGCATGGCGCAGGCCTTTTCAACTTCAGGAGTTAATTCTGAGGCGTGGTTGAAATGCATGTTGAAATATAAAGGATGATATTTTTTCAAAATAGAACAAAGGTTTTCGGTAATCCTGGCAGGCAGGGTTCCGGGAACGCGGGTGCCAATACGGATGATTTCGAGATGTGGAATGGATCTCAATTCGCTGAGAATACGATCGAGTTCTTTATCCGGGATGAGTAATGGATCGCCGCCTGACATAATCACATCCCGAATTTCTGGATGGTTGCGAATATACTCGATCCCCTGCCTTAAAGTTTCTCTTGTAACAATTCCTGGGAAACCAATTTTTCTTTTGCGGGTGCAGAAGCGACAAACAATAGGGCATTGATTATTGATCATCAATAAAACACGATCCGGGTAGCGATGAACCAGTTCGGGCACAGGCATATCGCCTTCTTCGTTGAGAGGGTCGGACATTAAATCGTCTTGAATGAAATCGTCTAGCTCTTCAAGGGTGGGGACCACCTGTTTCCATAAAGGATCATTTGGACTTTTTATTTGTTCGAGAAAATAGGAATTGATTCGAATGGGGTAGTTTGCGCCAACCTCTTCCAGCTTTTTCCTGTATTCATCTGATTCGGGAATAAAGGGAAGGTCTTTAACTTTAACCGCACTCTGGCTGAGCTGTTTTTGCCATAATTCCATGAGTTGCCTTCAGTGTGTGGGAATCAAGAGTTGACCGGATAGGTTTTTTTGAGATAGTCGATGATTTCGTATTCGTCCGCTAAAACTGTGTCGCCATCAACCAAAACTGGAACAGTGGTTTGTCCTGATACTTCATATACCTCTTTGCGCTCAGGGTGCGACCAGGGAACATCTATTTTTTCATATTCGAGGCCCATTTGTGCGAGCTCGTTTCTTACCATAGCGCAATAACCACAACCATCAATATTGTACAGTTTCATTTTAACCCTACTTTTATCTTTATAAAATTTTTGTTGCGCAGGGAGCCAAAATGGCATCTACCATGCCGTGAATTTTCTTTTTGTCCTGCGGACAAAGTGTTGCTAAAACACCACCTAATTGAGCCGACTCACCTGTGACAAAATAATAAGGAGTCAATCTCGCCCGGCTGATCATCGTTTCAATTTTGCCTGTTTTGGGATCCAGATATTGAGCCTCGACCTTTTTCCCTTTATAAAACTTTTGTAAAATCGATGGTTGGTCGGGAAATTGCTGTAAACCTTTCTCTACAGTTTGTCGCCAGATTTCACCGGACACATCGTGCCCAACCACAACCCCTCGACTTCCCCAGGATTCAGGAGAAAAACCAGAGGGTTTTATCACCATTTCCCTCTCTTTTTGCGTCAAGGGGAATAGCTCTTGCCAATCCCTTACTTGAGCCCCTTTTGCTTTGAGGTTCGGGATTACGCCATGGGGTGGCAAGGGTCTGGAATCCAATATCCAGGTTTCTGGGATTAGATGAGTTAAAGCAGTAAAAGTTTCAGAGCCCAGTGCTTTTTCCCAATCTGTTTTTAAAGAGGGGTGGGAAAAAAGGGCAAAGCTGAGTTTTTCTTCCAACCAGGGTTTATAAGGAGGCGTAGTAGACACCTGACCTTTTTTTGCTGCATATTGGAGTAATTCGGATTTTGGGATATTTTTTAGATCGAATAGCTCAAAAAAACGGTAAAAAACGTCCACCCGCACCCATTTTTCCTGATGCATCACAAAAAGGCCTTCTTCCCTGAAACTCATGTCTTTGGGATGAACCACATAGACCCCGTCCAAAAGTGACCCGAGATATTGCATCTCACTGAGATAATCCTTGGCCTCATCGGAGACAACAATCGCGACATTGGGAGTGGGTTCTTTGGAGATCGCTTCCGCCATTTTATAAAACAGTGAAGGGATGCCTTCACCGGTTATTTTCCATGAAGGATCTTCATAAAGAGACATGAGGGAGGAGGTCAATCCAAATCCTCCCGGCACGGAATCCAGTTCGGTAACAGCAAACCCATTTTCGGTAGGTATAACATCGGGCCTTATGATACCTGGCAATGCCTGGCGCATTCTTTTCATGCGTCCGAAATCTATAAGCTCCTGAGGTTTTCCAGCATCGAGGTATTCTGCCACCCAGGGGTGGAATTTTCCTTTTGCGCTATCCAAATAAAATCGGTTAAGAACGGAATAAAACTTAAGAAGCTTTGGGCCAAGTTCCTGGAAAAAAGTGGTTTCTTCCTTGGAGAGGAAATAAGGCTCTGGAGAGATTCTCCATGTATTCCCAGAATCGGAAAACAATCCAGCCTGTACCAGAGAGGCCTTTATATCGAGACATGTTTTTTCAGGTTGGGCAATCATTCTTATTCAGACTAAAAAATAAAACAGCAATTGTCAAATCTTCAACATTAAGATTAAACAGGATAGCGCCAGATGATACAATATTATTTTAAACTCAAATGGGTGTATTAAATAAAAATGACTAACCCTCTTCAAACTGGAATGACCATTCCTATATTTCCGCTTCCTACAACGGTTTTTTACCCGGGGACACCTTTACCGCTTCATATATTTGAGCCGCGTTACCGGCAAATGACAGCAGATGCACTGGAAGGGGAACGCAAAATAGGCATGGTTCTCCTAAAACCCAACTGGGAAGAAGATTATTATGGCAAACCCCAGGTGTTTTCTGTGGGGTGTGTTGGAAATATTGAAAAAGAAATCAAGCACCCCGATGGCAAATATAATTTTTCATTAGCCGGTCTTCGGCGGTTCCGCATTATTAGCGAGAGAGAGGGCAAGCCCTATCGGCAGGCTGAAATTGAACTGCTTGAAGAAAAAAACGAACAAGATATTATTGAGGGGCAACCCAACGAATGTCGAGAAGAACTCATTGAAAAATTTCGTGAGTTTATAAGTTTTATTCCTGAAGGAAATTCACAAAAAAAAGAGCCGGATTGGAACCTGGGAACTAAACTGAGTGAGTTTGTTGATCGTTTTGCCTATCTTCACGATCTTTCTCTCGAACAAAAACAAAGTTTCCTTGAGGAACAGGATGTTCTGAGGCGGGCAGATTTTCTCCATTCGTTCCTGAAAATGAAAATCGACCTGATTCACCTATCCAAAAAGCGCACCACCCACGACCCTCGTTGGAATTAATCTTCTATTTGCCCCAGGAAGGCACAAGGCAGCGGGGAGGTTTATCTTGCAAAGCATCCAGGACATTATCCGCAACCAGATCGGCCATTCTATTTCTTGTTTCATAGCTAGCACTGCCAATATGTGGGAGCAACATCAGGTTCTCCAATTCGGTCATGCCTTTTGTCAGAGCAGGTTCATTTTCATAAACATCAAGTGCGGCACCCGCGATTCCACCTTCTTTTAATGCTTCCACCAGAGCCTGGTCATCCACTACCTTGCCGCGTGCGGTATGAAT
>JABJCF010000099.1 GCA_018665625.1 Nitrospina sp.
ACCTTCATTTCCTTTTCATGTTGATCAGGATCAATGGTTTGACTTTTTATTGGAGGAACTTCTGCTCCGGGCTTAAAAAATACTTTATGACTGTCATCCTCGAGAACGCGCACAAAATCTGAGTTTTGCTTTTTTATTTGAATTTCATCCGTCGCTATATATGCGACATCACCTGGATTATAAGTCGAGCTGGACACTTCTGGACAAAACGCAGCCAAATCGCGAAGAAATTGCTCCTGAGTGGTTGGAAACGAATATTGGTTTAAAAAATTCAACTCATCTCTATAACGAAATGCAGCGGAACCGGGGACAACCATTCTCGGGTTAAGTGCCCTCACCACATTTAGATAAGTACAATATTCCTCAAATGGCAGAGCGAGAGGTTTATTGTAAGAAAAATTCCCTTCTATCAGCGGAACAAATCGGGAATGACAGAAATCAATATGGCCATACAGCTCCATAATCCGTTGGATGATATCCGGATTGACTTGAGAGTCTACTTGATTCCAAAGCGTAACTTCTCCATCATTCACAAGCAGTCCATGCTCAGGGAACTCATCTTCTGCTGTGCTAATTTGGTTTCGCGAAGGAGTTGGAGTCAGCGTCACATCCTTGATCTGAATAGATTCAAAATCGGAAACAATTTTTATATTTTTAAATTCGAGCTCATCGAGGATGCTGAGAAGAAGATCGTCCTTCGGCGCCAGAATGATAGTATCTGGAGTAATAATTTTCTCGTTTTTTACCAGATAGGCCAAAGTACGAACATCAAAATGGTCTTGATGCCGATGTGAAATATTGAGAACGTCTAAAGGGGGAATTTTATCCTTTTCCAGAACGATGCTGGGACAAAGCACATTGATCTCTTCCCAAAGATAATCGAACCAAACGGGATCAGTGAGAATATTTGTTTCCTTAGATTGTATGTATAGGCAGGCATGCCCAATCAAGGTAGTTTTGATCATTGACTAAAGCCCTTATATTTTTGGAAATAAGGAGATTAACCTAATCAGCTGCGCATTTCAAGTCGCAGCTTAAAAAGGCCTTCCTTTCTCTTAACCCCTCTAAAAAAGTGCGCCAATTTTTACTTTTCAATATAATGAACCCATCTTATTTTAAGGAGCTTTACTTTGAGTTTCTCTTCTCACAAGTTTCCCTACAAACCTAATCGTATTTTTTGTATCGGTAAAAACTATGGAGAACACATTAAAGAATTAGGCGATAACCAAACACCAAAAGAACCCGTAGTATTTATGAAACCGATTTGCAATATCGTAGCCCCAGGTGAATCCCTTAATTACCCATCCTATGGAAACGACTTACACCATGAAGTCGAAGTAGTTTTATTGATAGGCAAAGAAGGAAAAAATATTCCTGAGACTGATGCCCTTACCCATATCTCAGACATAACCCTGGGGCTGGATTTAACCTTACGTGATGTTCAAAAGACCTTAAAAAGTTCTGGGCTTCCCTGGGAACGCTCAAAATCTTTTGAGCAAAGCGCACCGTTAGGGATTTTTAAAAAATATAATTCTGAAAAGATAGACTTGACCCATCTCCCCTTCTCTTGCTCTGTCAACGGCAAGCTTCGGCAAAAAGGCAATACTGCAGAAATGATTTTCCCCGTTGCAAGCCTGATTCACATCCTCAGTGGTTGGTGGACGTTAAGACCCGGCGATATAATTTTCACAGGAACTCCAGCAGGCGTAGCAGCGTTACATCCCGGCGATAAGATCGAAGTGGAAAGCCCAAAGATCGGGGCCTTTTCGTGGAGGCTTGTTTGAAACTGCCCTCTCAAACATCAGAAATTTCTCACAAAAATTGTCGGCCAACACCTTGTAAATTCAATAACTTTTTTTGACATATAATAGGATTTAACTTATTTTTTTTTCAAAATTATTCTGATACAAAGTTTCACCGCTTAAATATAGAATTGCAGGAGCTAGAAAAATGTAAACAAATTAAAAAAACTACATAATGAATGCTCCCCACACAAATGATTCTTTGAAACTTAATGCAGGGTCCATTGTCTACCATGACCCTCAATACATAAGATTTGCTTACTGGCCGACACTTCTAGAGCTCAATGAAAACCATCCTCCAGCAACCCGAAAAGATCAAAAAACCGTATTCCTGAAAAACTTGAGTAAAAACTTTGCTCTGAGGGAAAGCTTGGTTGACGGCCTTATTTCCATAAAAAATAATTGCAACTCCCCTGTCTTAAATTTTTCCATTTACTCCAAAAAAGCTGAGGAACAGGTTTTCAAGCTACCTGAACTTCCTGACAAAAATTCTATTAGGTTGGAATTTAATAAAGAAGGGGTATACGAACTAAATTTCTTCGTGGCAGGTTCCACATCTTTCTCCAAAATCACATTTAATGTGCTGCCTGCCCTAAGTGCAGAAACCCCACTGGCTAAGAATTTCGATTGGAATTTAAAATCGCAGTGGTAATTGCGACCTCATTTATAATTTCAAAGCCAAGTCTAAAGCTCTCTTTTTGATTTTGGCGTTGGCCCCAAACCAGGATTGCCTTAAACGCGAATCCTGAGTTTTTCCAATCTGATCAGCAGTATACGTCACTGCAGTCAAGAGACCCCAAGCCGTCATTTGCGCGGACTCCAGTTCCTGGCCCGGCGCCGTACCGATAGCATCAATAGCAGCCTGAGTGTTGGCCTGAGCCTGCTGCTCTGATTCCTCGCCATTTTCTTTTGAAGTATCTGGCTTGAAAACTTCTCGCATATAATTCTCAGCGATTTGTTCATCCACTTTTTTTTGTGCAAGCTGCTGGGCATCATTGGCGTGACCTGTTATCGCCTTTCTTCCCAGTTCGACTGTATTTTTTATTTTTTGAATCATTTCTTCATCCAACTCCAATGAAGACTCAGACAAAAAAGGGAGAGTGGACTTAAACGACCGTCGAAAAGAATTTTTTACAGTAGGTCGCGCTTTGGTGGGTATCTTCAACATGCTGTTGCAGGAAGTTCGTAATGTCAAAAACTGTACTTCGATTTTTTCCCTGTCCTCATGGCGGGACGCAAGCAAGATATACCCCTTCACCTCATCGTTCCCTGGTAATTTAAAATCTTCCTTCAATCTGGCAAGGGCCCAAATTATTCTGGCACCATCGAGGCTACCAACGACTTCAATGTCGGCTTCTCCGGCATCAAAATAGGCTTTGTAAAATCGAAATGTCTCTTGATTGGCGTGAGACTTTGGTCTTTGAGATGGTATTTTGGAAACTTCCCAATCGAGTTTGGCTTTATACAACATTTCCCGGCTGGACAGACTGTTGTTAACCTCAACACCAATTTCCGCCCAGAGTTTTTCGTTCGGTCCATTCATTTAGTTTTATCCAAAAATTGTCGGCATTACGCATTCAATTTAAATATCTTTGAATCATACTTATACTGCAAACAAAAATTTTTAGAAAGGAACTATTGAATATTCTTCGGGATTGTCAACTCTCTATTATTTTGGGACAGAGGCAAAGGGTGAGGAAATATTAGACAGGCTGTATCACCCAAGTTTTAAAGGGGGCAAATAGTCTAGGCGCGGAAAAGCACACACGCCACTTAAACACAGAAATAGCATTTCATCCAAGGGAACTTCACTCAATAAAAACCATTGAGTTTCGTTCCCTTGATTATCTTTTTAAAAGTTCCAAAACAGTATCGTAATGGATTTTTGAAACCTCAGGCTCTGCCATTTCCAGGACCAATGCAATTTCTTGAATGGTCAGTCCTTCATAATAGAAAAGAGAAATGATTAATCGTTCCGTTACGGGTAAATCATCAATTCCCTCTGCCAGGCAATCCAGCCAGGATTCTTTTTCCATGTTTCCAGGAACAATTCCCAACTCATCCAAATTAGCTACAGTGGTTGTCTCATTCATAATTATTCCTCAAAGTTCAATTAAAACTCTTTTCCTTAGGAGCTGGTTTTCTTTTTTTAACAGAAGGCATCCATTTTCGGCCTTTACGGTAAATATTCCACCCACTCTTTTCTGCAGTTTCCCTGAACATCTGAGCTAAAAACTCGTCTACGGTTAAATTCTTCATAAATCCTCCACGGTTGAATTTTGACGCATTTTGTTTTCAATCTATATAGAGCAAACCTCATGCCAAAACATAAATTCGGGGATTTTTGTGAAACATATTGATTTTTAAGCCCAATGAAGTCACAGTTTTCCTTTTGAAATGGGTATTTGGGGGGATTTTCAGGTATGAGGGGAAGATTTTTCCTCCCTCTTGCAGAGAGAACCTTAGTCGTTAATCCGTCATTTAATGGGTCAAATTAACTAAAAGTAAAGATATATAAGGAAGGGGGGGGACTAATGTTTTTTTATTTTCCTGGGGTATTTTACCGAACTTTCCGATCTTTTATACCATTTGGCCGCTTCATCCAAGTCCTCTTCCACACCAATTCCATTTACATACATCCAGCCCAGGTTTGCCTGGGCTTTGGAATGGTCTTGCTTGGCGGCCATCAGGTACCATTTTACAGCTTTTTTGGGGTTTTTCTGGACTCCATCTCCTCTTTCGTACAATAAACCGAGATTAAATTGAGCCTTGGGATCTCCCCTTTTCGCGGCTTTCTGGAACCAGTGAACCGCTTTAATATAATCTTTCTTTATGCCCTGTCCTCGGAGATAGAATGTTCCTAAACGCGACTGAGCTTCTAATTTTCCATTCTTTGCAGCGGCTTCATACCATTTGACGGCGTATACAAAATTCTTTTCAACCCGAGTCCCTTTTTCATAAATCACCGCCAATTTTAATTGCGCTTCAACCTTGCCCTGTTTTGCGCTCAACTTATACCATTTGATTGCTTTTGGGGTATCTTGCTTTACATCTTCCCCCAGATCATATATTCGGGCTAGTTTTAATTGAGCATCCGCGTGCCCCAGGTCTCCGGCTTTTAAATACCATTTGAGAGCCCTATCAAATTCCCGTGGAATTCTTTCTCCCTTGTCATACATCAAACCGAGATTGTATTGCGCGCCTGAATTGCCTTTCTTGGCAGCCAGTCTGTACCATTTAATTGCCCTTTTATAGTTCGGGGTCGCCCCCTCGCCTTTATCAAACATCCACCCCAGATTGAATTGAGCGCCTATGTTTCCCTGCCTTGCCGCATACAAATACCACTTGAGTGCCTTTTCATAATCTCTGGCAACACCTTCACCGCTGTAGTACATAAGCCCCAAATTAAACTGAGCACTTACATTTCCTTGCTTGCCAGCTAATCGATACCACTTTACGGCTTTGGGGAAATTTTGCCTGACCCCATCCCCTTTGTCATACATCAATCCCAGATTAAACTGGGCTGCACTGTTCCCCTTCTCAGCCAGGGGTTTCCATTTTTCGAAAGCGGTTTTATAATCGCCACGGTTTAATGCTTCCAAACCTTCTTGCACCTCATCAGCAAAAGCCTGCGAGGTCAGCAAAATTAAAACTAAAAGAATTTTTGAAATATTTCTCATACGCCCAAAAAAAAAGAAGAGATATGCTACTTTAATTGTAAACTAAAAAAACAGATCAAGGAGACAGGAATCCAAACCGACCAGGAAATCAAAGTTTTTAAATCCTTTGCCTGTCAATAGAAACCCTATATTTTGTTTGTGGTTACCAAACTTTTCTATTTAGTATTATTACGGCCTGAAAGGAAAATAAATGAAGGAAAAAGAACCACCGGAAAAGCGTAAGGAAAACCTGATATTCACCATATGGGTACACACAGGCTATACGGTACTCATTCTGTCCATGATTGGCTGGATGGTCTATATGGAGTTTTTTATGGATTAAAAATTGCCCCTCCTTGCAATAATCCTCTCATATTTAAGCCTACTTCTAACAGAAATTCTTTATGAAGCTGTCTTTCCTGCTCTAGGTCAAATAAATTTAATCCATCAATTCAAAACCCCCACAATGACACAGGTTTTCATGTAACATGAGATCTCTTAATTCACTGGGAAAATAAAATGCCGATTGAAGAACATGTCAATAAAATCAAAGAAGGGGTAAACGCCTGGAACCTATGGCGAGATCAAAACCCAGAAATTGTTCCCGATCTTTCTAAAGCAGATATCCGTGGATGTCAGCTTCGAAAAATAAATTTACGCCATACAAACCTGGAAGAAACTAAACTCCAATACTCTAATCTTGCCGAAGCTATCCTTGAAAAAGCCGACATGCATAATGCCAAACTGTTGGAAGCCAATTTGCAAAGTGCGGATTTAAAAAATGCAAATCTTTGCGGAGCGGGATTATTAGAATCAAATATTCAATTTGCAGACTTTGAAGGCGCCAGGTTGGAGGGAGCTCAATTCAATGAAGGGACAATTTTCAACCAAACCAATTTAAAGGGGGCCCTACTCAAGGGAGCAACGGGTTTAACCACAAGCCAGATAGATCTGTCGCAAACAGATTCGCGAACCCAACTCCCCGATTACCTCGAAGAAGAGTTGGACGATGACTTTCTGCTACAATTTTAAAGTGTTTATATAAAAGATTCGATTTTTTCCTGAAAAAACGCAGGATCGCTTTCAGACTTTCGGATAGTGGCTACAATAGAACTTGCAGCCCTGGCGGAAATGAATTTTTGCTGGTCGTAACCCATTACGATTTCCCATGCATCTTCTTCATACTTATCTACTAAAGGAAGCGCAACGTCATTGAGCATCCATTGACCGTGACGTATATCCTCCTTTATATGAATATCCCAGTAACTGGTAGCCCCACCACCCAGCCCAAGGCGCTCGCCTGCCAATTTAATATTCTGAAAAGAAGCGGGCACAGAAACCTCGATAAACAATAAGCCACCAACATATCTTAAAAATTTACGCTTTTGCTCTGATAGCAGAAAGGAATGATTAATATTTGCTAAAACCTCCCAGGGAACAATATCTAAATAAGCTTCAGGAGTAGAATCCAACTCAAGCTCTTCCAGCATGGCCGCAAAATGAGAAGAATGTTTTCGATCAATCTTACCGGCCCCATATTCTTCCCACAGTATCTTTGTCAACATAAGTTGAACTTCTGAACTAGCCCCTCCCAATACGCGTGACAACTGACTGGCCTCAACCAATCCATCAAGCGATGCAATCGCAAGATACATGCGATAACCTGTTTCTGAGATATTATCCCGAATAAAGCGCCCCTCTACCGACGGTTCAGGGTTTAAATCCTCATCCGCGCGTTCACACAAAGCCTTAATTACATTTTTCGACTCTAGTTTTCCAGCTTTAATCTGCTCGTCTTCCCACGCTGACCATTTTTTCTCAACTAGAGATCGAACTTCAAAAAGAAACTTTGAGTTTTCGTTGGAATAATTATTTAAATCATCGTACCAAAATAGTTTCATTCGGTTGATATGATACAAACATTTTTGAATGAAAGTATGCACTGAATCTTCAACATCTCTAGATGAATACGCCTCATCCAATGCGAGCTCCATTTTTTCGCTGAAATAGTCTGCGAGCTGAGGTTCTGCTAAAAGTCTGGCGTCCAGATCCTCACTATTTACTAATTCGACAAACTCTTCTTCAGCTTTTTGATAGTCTAGATAATTATTATTATTTGGTTTGTTAGGATTGATAGGTTTGACCTTTTTTATTTATATAAGAAGGAATGGGGTTAAATATACCAGCAATCAAACGTCTGCCTGACCAAGCTGGACAAAAGATTTAAAGAACTATATACAGGTAATATAACAAACAGAGTTTTTCAGGTCAAATTCGGGTCCTGAAAAAATTTTTCTCTTATTTTTTTAACTGAATATAAAAAACCTTGTTTAACAATTATGGAAACAAAACAATTTGCAGATGCGGTTCTACAAGGGCTTTCGCTTAAAACAAAGAAACTGCCCTCGTGGTTGATTTTTGATTCAAAGGGAAGTGAAATTTTCAATCAAATTACAAAACTTGTAAATTACCATCCCGCAAAATGTGAACTTGAAATTTTCAACACTCATAAATCAACTTTTTCAAAAATATTTTCCAGCACTCCAACTCAATTGATAGAGTTAGGCTCGGGTGATGGAGAAAAAACAATCATCCTCATCAAGCAATTACTTGAAGATGGATTAAATATTCAATACACCCCCATAGATATTTCTGAAGGAGCTATCAACAGCCTTGTCGATACACTCAACAAGAAACTCCCAAATTCTTCCTTAAATGTAACAGGGCTGGTTGCTGATTACTTTAAGGGGCTGGCTTCAATCGCAGACACAAATAACACCAGAAAAATGGTGCTATTTTTAGGTGTCACCCTAAACAACATGGATATCCCTGACGCCAGGGCTTTCCTTAAAAAGCTACACAATAACTTACGGCATGAAGATTATTTGTTGATTGGCTTTGACCTTATGAAAAATCCAAAACTACTTCATCGATCTTACAATGACGATTTATTTGAGAAGTTTAATTTACATATTCTCGACAGAATCAATGAATGTCTTGGAGCAAATTTTGACAAGGAATTATTTGTTCAACAAGGGCATTACAATCCACAATCACGGGCAGTAGAAAGCTTTCTGTACAGCACCTGCAAACAAACCATTCACATTAAGGCTCTAAATAAAAACTTTGAATTTGATGAATGGGAAGCAATGCAAACCGAACAATCTTTTAAATATTCGATCCAAGACATAGAAACACTTGCAAGCGAATGTGGATTCAAAATTGAAGAAAACTTTTATGATTCCAAACGTTTTTTTGTAGATAGTTTATGGCAGGTAATAAAATAGAAGGGAAATCTCTTGCCCCAGACAAGGGATGAAAAAGCCTAGGCTTTAAAATATCAGATCAGTTTTGCCTTTAAAACGTCTACATGCAAACATGTTCTAAGGCTATTCATATTTTTCTCACTGGAAAAACAGATATCATATTCACCCGCTTTGGAAAAAGACATTTCAAAAGACTGCCCCGACTGAAAGTCGGCAATAGACAAGACCCTTTTTTGAGAGGGAGATTCCGATACCGTAATGTCATATAAAACGGAATTATAGGAATTGCTAATTGCAACATAATCGTTCTGGTAAACTTCGAGTTGCCCTGGGCTTTTTAGCATTGGATTAAGGATTATAGATCCCGACCCAGCTTCACTAGTTACTGCGAAAAAAAAGAAAAATAAAACAAACAATTTTACAGAGCGAATCATCACATCACCTGAACATTTTAAATAAAACAAGCTACTGTTTCATTTTATAAAGATTGAA
>JABJCF010000011.1 GCA_018665625.1 Nitrospina sp.
GGAAAGACTTCTCTGATTGAATTTGCAGTAATTAATACTTCTGTATTTGCAACACCCAAGTGTTTAACTACCTTCTTCTGTGCAGAAGATTCATCAAATTCTGGATCTGAAAAGGCAATGGAATACGTTTGTAACATTTTCGCATCCATTTGCTCTGAAAGACTCAAAGCCAGAATTGAGGAATCTATTCCTCCAGAAAGATAACTGCCTATAGTGACATCTGCCATTTTTCGCCGTGAAACAGACGCTCCCAACTCCTCTGAGAAAGCTTCAAAATACTCTTCATCAGAACTTAACTTAAGCGGCTTTTGCTCAGAAGGGAAAGGCCAATTCCAGTATCTTTCTACCGTCATTTGTTTCCGCTTAAAAATCCCATGGTGGCCTGGGGGTAACTGCTGGATATCTTCGAAAGATGAAGTGTCACCAATGTTGGTCCAGAAGCGAAAGGTCTGCGCTATTGACTTTGGGTTTAATCTCGGGCTAACTTCTTCATGCTGAAAAATCGCCTTGATCTCTGAAGCAAAAATGAAGCCTTTATTACTACGATGACAGAATAGAGGGCGTATACCCAGTCGATCACGGTACAAATGCAATGTTTCGTTTCGACCATCCCAGATTGCTATTGCGAATTGTCCATTCAAACGAAGAACAAAGTTTGATCCGAACTCAAGATAAAGTGCTAGCAATGTTTCAACTTCAGAATTTGTAGAAAAAATATGCCCTTTTTGAATCAGCAGATTTCTTTCTTCAATATAATTATAAATTTCCCCATTAAACACTACACTGACATCCCTGTTTTCACTTAATGCAGGCTGGGTACCCCCTTTCAAATCAACAATGCTCAGACGAGCGGTGCCCATGGCAACTTGCTTGTCCACAAAACCTGACAAACCATCTGGGCCACGATGCTCAATGGACGACAACATACGTTGCAAAATTTCAGCGTTTGCTTTGCCATTAAAATTTAAATATCCAGCAATCCCACACATATTAGTCTAAACCTCAAATTAGAGTAGTCCCGCACCACCTGAACCGTATAATATACTATGTTCTTTTCCCAGAAGTTTTCAGAAAACTGATTCTCTTTAGTCTCATTTCTATCGCGTATTTAGATACCATTTTTTTTTCAATATCATCAACTAAAAAAAGGGAGCTTCAGCGGGAATCTTAACAACTAAATAAAGATGTATCTCCATCGTAAGAACAAGGGTCCCATAGGGCAGGGTTATCCAAAGGGGAATTGTCACCCCCTAGCTTAGGTTTGAAGTAAAATGGATAAGGGACAAGTTTTCGTCGATGAAAACTAATTTTTTCCAACCAATCTCTTTTCATACCTGAAAATCCTATACATTCCACAACACTTGCACCATGCTTTTTTGAAAAATGCAATGCTGCATACAAAAGATCTTTTACAACATCTGAATCTTCTTTTAGTATTTGAAAATCAACTATTCTGAATCGTTTGAGATTAATTTTTTTATTGTCCTCAGTTGCCAGAATTAGATAACCACCGATTTCACCTTGGTCTATAAAAGCGAATGTGGTGATCTCCTCCTTAGATCGCGCTACATGAAAATGCCAATTTAATGCAACCTGGTCTCGCATCGCAAATAGACGATTTTTTTTTGCACGTAACTTTCTCCAAAAAACATCAAAGCGATCATCAAACTCATTTAATTGAACAACGCTAGTTGATAACGCAGGCCAATGATTACAGCCAAACAATTTATCAACACACCATAAAATCAACCCCGCCGGATACTGAAGAATTTCAACTAGAGGGATTCGTTTATTCAAGAGGACGCTTCTCGCAAATGAAACGTAGTCAGTTATCCAAAGCAGAACCTGATCATAAGATGGGCAAGGTACGCGACGCGCCTTGAATGTCTGAAAAATAGGCCCCGAAGCATCGTTTGCTGTTGAGTTTATAAAGAAATCAATATTCTTCTGTCTGAAGTATTTCATAATGAGCAAAAAGGATGCCTTGCGATATTGGGTATCGACTGCCCATGTACTTCCCGCCACCGCCAACAATTTATCTCCATTCAACTCATACACAACAGGGATATTGATAAGCACACCAACTTCAAGGTTATTATCTGTCAGTAATATCCAGCCAATTGGAAAACTTGGGTTCTTAACGATGTGTGGGTTAAGTTCCCAAAACTTCACCCATTTCTTTTGACTCATGCTTAGATTTAAACCATTCCTGTCACATATATCTATAACAGTATGATAATCATGTATTGTAGCTTCACGTACCTTCATGAATTTTTATTAAGAGTATTTTGTTTGCGGCAGATATCGTAATCCATCTTTAAGTTCCCAGAGCTGCTGGCAACCTTATGATAACCAACTGTTTTTACTATGGGCGGTCTCCCGGGAAACCTTTAAAAGGTCACTAAAAAATCCTGCAAGCAAGGATGGGTTTAATTGTAAGGTGGTAATGCTAACTTTTTGAATAAGGAGGAAGCGCATGCGCTCAAGAAGAGAACAAGGGCTGCCATTTCAACAACGGTCGAGCATAATGTAGGTATTTTTGAATAGTCAGACCACCAAAAATTTTATTGGGGATTATATCAGAGAAAAGAAATTTAGGCTGACTTTTTGTATCTTGTTTGTCCTCCATTATTTGCCCGCAAAAGCGATCTCGCGTTGGCAACAATTTTTTTGAGAGACGATCACCATTCCTCCTTCGCTTCCTGTTTAAACTACAAAATACCTCCCAAATTCAACTTATAAGTGCAGCTCTGACTGTCGTTAGCAGGGTAAACTGCGGTAACCTTGCGGTTTTTCTCACCGACAAAA
>JABJCF010000100.1 GCA_018665625.1 Nitrospina sp.
GGATCATGTGTCCGCCTTCTTGCTCATCAATAGGGATGTACCATTCGTACACCTGTTTTTCGCCAGCGGGAACAATCGCGCCGGGAGTAGCTGCTGTATCAGGCTGCCCTGTGGAACTGATGATCATTGCAGAACCGTTGACCTGGAACCCTGCATCTTCATCTTCCAAACGATTGGTGAATTTTACGCGAAGACAATCGCCTTGGTTCGCACGAATCATAAAAGGTTGAATCGCATCACCTTGGAGACCGTTTGAAACCGCTCCAGGATCAAGTTCGCTCTCACGTGCTGCTGCGTTCTTTTCTTCTTCAGCGCGGACTTTATCGATGTTTTTGTCCAAAACATACATATAGCCCGGATAGAAATCGCCCCATTGATTCAGGGTAATTTCTACATTGATCGCAGAAACTTCATAGGTTTTTGTGGGAACGTTGCTCGGACAATGTGCGCCTTTATATACTTTAGCCGCAGCTTCTGTGGGGCCAAGCAAATAGCTTTGTCCTAATTGGTGAGCTGCCCATGAATCATGAAAACCACCACCAGATGATGCGGGGCTTGCATGTTCTTTGAGCTTGGTTTTCAACTGGTCCATTACCTTCATAAAGGTATTGTCCAGTTTTTCCTGGCTGCCTTCCAGCCCACTCATTACATCTTCATGTTGAATCTGTTGATCCAGCTTTTTCAGCCAATCAGGCCTGTCTACAGCTGAGTTTCCAGAATCATGACCGCCATGTGAATGGTCAGTCGAAATTGCGCTAGCTGGAACCGAAAGTCCCAAGGTCAAAAACACGACCGCAAGCGCATACCAGTTTTTCCACCCTTTTTTGACACGAATCATTCTCTACCTCCTAAGTAGTGCGTCTAGAAATGGTCAATATTAAACAGTATACAAGTGATATATATTTTTTTGATTCAGTGGCTCATTCCACCCCTTTATGGTGAGCCGAAATCAATTAACTCCTTATTGTCAAAGGCTTATGTATGTTATTAAAATTAAACAAAATAGTCCCTACAAGTACTTACCCTATATTTCGGGTGGGGAACTTTAACAAATTTAATTTTCCCTTACAAGTCCCAAATGAATTTTTTTATTATTTCGATGGATCAACAGAAAAATGGAGCCTCCTTTTTTAATATTATTTAAAATATTCTCGAATTCATGTTGATTTTCCACGTTTTCTCCGTTTACCGCCAATATCTGATCGCCCACTTTTAAGCCCTTTGAGTCAGCATAACTGCCAGGTTCTACCTTGGAAATCAACGGGCCGTTTTCTTCACTCTGGCCCGGTTCCGCCTCAGTAATAGAAAACCCTAACGGAGAGGGGTCGGTGGGGCTTAAAGAAGCTAATAGATTGGTTTTCTTTTTCTTAGACTCCAGTCTTACAGGAACAACCTTATGTACACCATTCCTCATAATGTCCAAATTTATGGTTTGCCCAGGAGTGATCGTTCCAATTATCCGGATCAGACCATTTGGGGAATTGATTTTGGAACCGCCTATCTTTAGTATGATATCCCCCACTCTAAGTCCCGCCTGATGGGCCGGGTCGCCTTCAAAAACAGAATTGACAATTACCCCGACCCCCTTTTTTGTATTGTTTCTCTCAGCCACCTCTTCGGTAATTGGGTCAATCCCCACACCCAGCCAACCCCGGTGTACTTCTCCGTGCTCGACTAATTGAGTAACGATATGCAAAACCATGTTTGAAGGAATGGAAAACCCAATGCTTTGTGCGTAATTAATTATGGCTGTGTTTATGCCTATCACCTCACCCTTGATGTTTAATAGTGGACCCCCACTATTACCTGGGTTAATGGAAGCATCGGTCTGTATGAAATCTTCATAGCGCGAGAGATTTACGTTCTCTCTTTTTAATCCGCTGATAATCCCAAACGTTGTGGTGTCATTGAGTCCATAGGGGTTGCCTACTGCGACTACCAACTGTCCAATCTTGATCTTGCTGGAATCGGCAAACTTTACGGCGGTCAAAGGCTGGGTCGAATTTATTCGAACCACGGCGAGGTCGGTATCTTCGTCAGCCCCTACGACATCACCAACAACTTTACTGCCGTCCTTAAAAGTAACCTGTATCTTTAAAACGTTGCGTACCACATGGCTGTTGGTGACGATCAATCCTTTTTCTGCATTGAATATGACCCCCGATCCAGCATTGGCAGGTCGGCTTTTTCGAGGCAAGCCTTGCCCCACAGCTCCTTTAGCGATGTAAGGGGAAAGACTGACAACAGCCGGTCGAACTTTATCGGCCAACGCCACCAGTTCCTGCTCCACCTGCTCCAAAATTCCTGCGCTACTGAATTGCACTGGAGCCAGTAAAAACAAGGCTAAAATAAAACAGGTTTTAAAAATTCGATTATTCATTATTAGTTAATAGCCGGAAAGTAACTAAACGAAGCTTTTTAGAATCCAAGCTTGATTTTTCAATTTGGTCATGAAAAAGTGTTTATTAGTATTTTTTATATAAACTATCCTTATAACTGTCAAG
This sequence comes from Nitrospina sp., assembly GCA_018665625.1. Next base: position 2,505 of record JABJCF010000100.1, read on the forward strand.
TACAACTGAACCATGACTATCCCCTCTACCAACTTCGAAACCCAATCTGCTGAAGAATTGATCCAATGGACTATGGACCAGTATGGCTTAAAAGCCGGCTTGGCCTGCAGCTTTGGGATGGAAGATATGATCCTCATCGATATCATCTCCAAACTCAAAGGCCCAATTACCATCTTCACTCTAGACACCGGTCGCCTTCATGAAGAAACCTATGAAATTATGGAAAGAGTGAGGTCGCATTATGGGTTGGAAATTAAAACCTATTTTCCAAATCATGAACAGGTAGAAAAACTAGTTAGAGAGAAAGGTTTCTTCTCTTTTAAAGAAAGCATCGAAAACCGAAAAGAATGTTGTGCAATTAGAAAAATTGAACCTTTGAACCGCGCGTTGAGTGAACTCGATGCATGGGTAACAGGATTAAGAAGAGATCAGGCCGTCACCCGTACAGAAACCGCAAAAGTTTCAGAAGATATGGACCACCCTCCTCTGGTAAAAATTAATCCTCTCGCTGATTGGACGCAAGAGCAGGTAGAAAATTATATCGAAGTAAATAAGGTTCCCATTAATGCCCTGCACAAGAAGAACTACCCCAGTATTGGCTGTGCCCCATGCACCCGCCCTGTTGAACCTGGAGAAGATATCCGCGCTGGAAGATGGTGGTGGGAAAACCCCGAACACAAAGAATGCGGCCTCCACCGGCCTGGGGCCGGGGCCTAGAGGTCTATTCCTTTTCCGCGATACCTTCACCTTCAAGCTTCTGGGAAATTCCTCATTTGAGTCCAGCGTCACGCTGCGGGGCAGGCCCCGCAACCTAAAGGTCTATTCCTTTTTCTGCGATACTATCACCTTCAAGTTTCTGGGGAAATTCATTAGGCTGGGTAAGTTTCGCGCACGTTGAAAACACCGAAATAATAAAAGGCACAACCTGCTGAATCGCTTTTTGCACGGTTTGAGTTAAAGTCATTTTTTCTACAGATTTTAATTCTGCCAACTGGCGTTCTGCTTTCTGGAAAATCAACGGTAACAACTCAATGGACATCACGGCAATACGAATCAATTCTTTTATTTTTTTACCCACTATCCCTTGATCGCAAATCAAGTTATCTACACCTTCCAAAAGATTAGATGTTGTTCTCATTAAAATCGCAGAAATCAAGAGAACATTAATCAACCGCACACAAGACTCGCTTGCCAGAGTAAGGCCTTCCCACGAAATATTTATCGGTATCCACAATGGCAAATCCAAAAAATAACCCGGAGTAAAGAAAACAGGGAAAATAAAAATTGCCATGAAAAACCAGGCCAGCTTTCGCATCATCAAATAAATCTCTCGGAACGAGATGCTTGCCATTTTTGCCAACCCAAATACCATCAAGGTTAAGACAGCCAAAATAATTCCATCTGCCATTCCAGACAGTGCCAGCAATAAAAATGTCCCGCAAATTTTATAATCCGATCTTACTCCATAGATCCATCCAGATCCTGGAACAAATCCACCTGAATTTGGAGAGAAAATTGTTTCATTCATTTTAAACAATCCATTCTTTTTTTTTCAAAGCAAAACAAAACTACTTCACTAAGAATGCCGCTTGAACCTCAGTTCAGTATATGGAATGATTACCAAATTACCCCATATCAATAATTTTATAACCATGTCTATTATAGATAAAACTTGCGAATTTGTAGAAAACAAACTGGCTGGAGATGGTTCGGGTCATGATTGGTGGCATATTTATCGTGTATGGACGATATCCAAAAAAATCGCTGAGGAAGAAAATGCCCATCTTGAAACTGTCGAATTAGGTGCCCTACTGCATGACATCGCCGATTGGAAGTTTCATGATGGAGATGATTCCGTAGGCCCTGCTGTTGCCAGAGACTTTTTAAATGGACACCACGTCGACCCTCAATTGACTCAATCTGTCGTTGATATCATTTCAACCGTTTCTTATAAGGGTGCGGGAGTGGCTACGCCAATGCAAACCCTTGAAGGTAAAATTGTTCAAGATGCCGACCGGTTGGATGCCATTGGGGCTTTAGGGATTGCCCGAACCTTTGCCTACGGAGGTTACAAGAACCGCCTTATCTACCATCCAGATGAAAAACCGGTTTTGCATCAAAGTTACGCCGACTACAAAAAGAATGAAGGACACACTATCAATCATTTCTATGAAAAGCTGCTTTTACTAAAAGATAGAATGAATACTGCAACTGGCAAGCGCATGGCTGATAAACGCCATCAATTCATGGAAAATTTTCTCGATCAATTTTATAAGGAGTGGGATGGCATTGCTTGAAACTCTTCATAAATCAGCGGATCTTATTAGAAACTCAAAACGTATGTTGCTGTTGACCAGCGCCGGAATGAGTGCCGACTCCAACATCCCCACCTTTCGCGACAAAGACGGTTATTGGAAAAACTTTCCTCCTTTTAAAGAAAAAAATCTGGAAGCACAAGATCTGGCCAGCCCCTGGGCATTCCGAAATGAACTTCCTCATGCGTGGGCTTTTTATGAATGGCGGAGGAGAAATGCAGACGAAAACCAACCGCATCCGGGTTATCAAATCATCAACGAATGGTTTAAGAAATGCGAAGGGTTCATCCACACCACCAACACCGATGGTTTGCACTTAATGTCAGGCTGCGACAGGGAACGCATATTGGAGGTGCACGGCTCTATGTGGCGACTTCAATGTCTCGACACCTGCACATACCAGTATTGGGATGACTTCTCTGTTCCTTTATGCGATCTAGACAGCAATACCATGAAGGCTTCCAATTTCCCTATCTGCATCCAATGCAGAGGAATTGCACGCCCCCATATATTAATGTTTGGCGACGGCGAATACACGGGCCATCCTGAACAAGAGATAAATTTCAAAAACTTTTTACAAGACCCTATAGATCTGGCAATTCTGGTGGGAAGCTCCGGTGCGGTACCAACCAACGATTATATCGCTCTTCATCTAATGGAACGGGGAACATCCGTCATCAACATCAATCTGGACCCTTCCAGCAATAAGATCGTCAATACCGACTTATTCATTGAGATGAAAGGCAAAGATGCCTTTGTTGAACTGGACAAAATAGCCTTTGGAGGAAGTAAATAAACAAAAATAACATGAATATTTTTTAATTTTTGCCCAAAGAAAAGTATAGTATCCTCCAAATAGTTTCTATTTAACTTCCTGGAAGAAAAAATCGGCTATTAACCGATCCGTTTAAAAATTTTGTACACCTTAAGGAGTTTGAAAATGCGAATCGTGCTTTTAACGTTGGTGGTTTTATTTACCCAGGCGGTTCCTTCATTCGCCAAATGCAGTCAGAAGGATATTTGCACCATGATGCAAAAAATGGATCACTTTTCCATTTTGAATGCCTGTCCAGGTTCTGCTCCCAAGCTAAAAACATGCAAGAGTGTGAGCGAAACGGGTTTACCCAAACTGCCCGCTCCCGAATTTGTGGATAATGGCGATGAAACGATTACGGATACAGTCAATAACCTGAGGTGGCTGAAAAAAGGAATTGATAATAGACTTACTTTGAAAGATGCCCACATATTCGCAGAAAATGAGAGTTTTGCAGGAAGCTCTGAATGGCGGTTGCCAACTTTGCCAGAGTTACAAACATTACTTTCCCCTGAAAAAGTTGTCAATGCCAGTGGCAATAAATCATGGATCAATCCCATCTTCGATAATGCCCGTGCTCATTATTACTGGACTAACACTACCTGCGATCAAGTATCCTTTATTGAAGAAATCTATCAGGGCAAGCTCCAGAAAAAAACATGCCAAAAAGGAGATTCTGCAGCCTGGCTGGTTCTTTTCAAAGTCGGCTCCTCTTTATGGTTCCTCACAAAAGAGGCCAAACATCACGTTTGGCTAGTTCAAAACGTGCAATAGGCCACCCCTTAATTCATACCAAAAGCTGTAATTCCAAATCTGCTTCAGTGCAGGTCTTACCTGCACTGAAATTTTGTACGCGGAAAAAAGAATCCATCCCCGCCTTAACCTCATCAACTATATACAGGTATAAGAACCCTATTCTTTTAACTGAACTGTAAAATTCATTGAGCCAAAACTTAAATTTTAAAAATCGTTTTATCGATCTGGGACCTGAATTCTGCCAGGAAAAACAACCCGACCCTGTCACCGATCCTTATTTGATAGATTACTCTCCAAGCGCTGGAGATTTAATTGACCTTCCCCATGAAACAGAGCCAGATTTTCTTGAAAAGTTCAGTGGCAATAAACCTATGGAAGGTGCCCAACCTTTGGCCATGGCGTACTCCGGTCACCAGTTTGGCTCCTACAATCCTAGGCTGGGCGATGGGAGAGGTCTATTACTGGGAGAAGTTTTAAACGATAAAAATATTAGTTGGGATGTTCATCTCAAAGGTGCCGGGCCTACCCGATTTGCCAGAGGGTTCGATGGTCGAGCCACATTGCAGTCTTCCATTCGCGAACACCTGGGAAGTGAAGCTTTGCATGGTTTGGGAATCCCCACAACTCGTTCTCTGGCAGTGATTGGAATTAGAGAACTCATTTACAGACAAAAACCAGAATTGGCAGCTATCTTAGTGCGAATTGCAGATTGCCACATACGATTTGGCAGTTTTGAGTTTTTTCATTACAACAATCAACCCAAAAATGTTGAGCGCCTGGCAGATTTTGCAATCCAAAGCTACCATAATGAAATTTGGAATGAACCCGACCGATACAAAATTTTCTTCGGCAGAGTTTTACGGGTCACCGCAAAACTAATCGCAAAGTGGCAAGCGGTCGGATTTGTTCATGGAGTTATGAACACAGACAACATGACGATAACGGGAACAACTTTTGACTACGGCCCCTATGGATTCCTGGATAGTTTTAATACCCGGTACACTCCCAATCTTTCTGATACACACGGAAGATACTCCTATCAACAACAAGCTGAAATCGGGTTTTGGAACTTAAATAAACTTGCTGAGACATTAGTGCCTCTTGCAGGGGGAGACAATCTGCAGGAGGAAATCAAAAAATACCAACCATTGTTCAATGGATTTTATAGAGATGAGATGGGACGTAAGTTGGGGCTATCAATTCTCGATTCTGACTTCAGCCAATTGACACAGGAAATGTTTCAAATATTACAAAACCATCAATTGGACTACTCAAACTTTTTCCGTCTCCTTGCAAATTACCCTGAGCAGATAGAAAAAAAACAATTCGATGAAGCTCTGCATTCCTGGTTAGACAGATACCTTAAACTTTGCGAACGTGAAGGCATCAGCCATGACGAGCGCAAAAAGGATATGGATGCAGTCAACCCGAAGTACATCTTAAGAAACCACCTGGTACAACGTGCCTTGGAAAAAGCCTTAAAGGAATCTGACTTTTCTGAAGTGTCCCGCCTACGGATACTTCTGGAAAATCCTTTTGAAGATCGACCCGAGCTTTTTAAAAAATACGACATCGACCCCGATTTTTATTCACAGGAAACACCAAAAGAATTTCTGGGCCGGCAATTAAGTTGTTCCGCATAAAATGCATCTAACAAGAAAGGAAGCAGGAGTATGATTTTACTTGATGGAGAGATAACTGAAGTAACCACTCCCCCAAACAAAGCCGAGTTGTTCAGAGAATTGACAATATGGGTTCCTGAAACCGGCGAGCATATTGAGATGACCTGTTTTATTCATGAAATACAAAAAGCGGGTCTGGAAGAAGGCAGTAAAATTTCTATAAAAATTGAAAAGAAATTTGATGTGGACTCCCTCACGCGTGATTTACTCAAGCCTCAATAGTCAAACCACTGGCATTTATCCATGCGTCTGATAAAATATAGTTTTTATATCCAAAATTCATACTAATCAAACGTATCCATCAAAAATTGGTTATGGCTAAAATTAAATCTCTGGGCGAATTCGGGTTGATTGACCTCGTATCCAGAAAGTTTAAGCATCGCTTGCGCAATACCGTCCTGCCTCTCGGGGATGATTGCGCGGCATATTCAGCCAGCCCTTCCAAAAACCAACTGGTCTCCACCGATGCATTGGTTGAAAATATTCATTTCAAGTTTTCAACAATTTCACCACAGCAATTGGGACAAAAAGCCATTGCAGTCAACATTAGTGACATTGCCGCAATGGGGGGAACCCCAACCAGAGTACTAATAACACTAGGGATACCTAAAAAAGTTTCTACGTCGTTTCTCGACCAGTTGTATAAGGGAATCCATAAAGCCTGCAAGCTTTATAATGTCGAACTTTTTGGCGGAGATACGGTCTCATCTCCAAAATGTTTTTTTATTAACATAACGATAATCGGAGAAGCCGAGCAAGGAAAGCTTTTTACACGGGGCGGAGCAAAAAAAGGAGACCTGATTTTTGCCACGGGAACTTTAGGGGATTCCAGTCTGGGACTAAAAATGCTTTCCAAAAAAAATTGGAAGTGTTCCTCAAGCTCAAGGAAGTACCTTCTCAAAAAACACCTCACACCAGTCCCAAGACTTAAAGAAAGCCGATTACTTGCAAAATCCAACAGGCAAGTCACCTCTATGATAGATATAAGCGATGGTCTTACTCAGGACCTTCACCATATCTGCAAGCAATCTAAAGTGGGGGCTATAATATATGAAGAAAATTTGCCACAATCGTCTGCATTTTCAAAAGTTTGTTCCGATAACAATTTGAGCCCCCTACCCCTTATTTTGAATGGTGGCGAAGATTATGAATTACTATTTACTTTGTCACCCGATGGTGTTAAAAATTTAATTAGGCAGTTTCAAAAGGCCGAAGCACTTGTGACACAGATTGGGGAGATAACTCAACCGTCAAAAAATGTTTCTCTTTTAAAAAAGAATGGTAAAAGAGAAATTCTTCCCCAGTCATCCGGATTTAACCACTTTTGATATTAAAAGTTTCCGGTTACAAAATAAATTGCCGCTATCGAGATCCATGAAATTCGATATACAAGTGCCAGCCAAACTCGAGGTTTCTTAAAAACTTTGGACGACTCATTATTTCCCCGGTCGCTATTACTCCTATTTCTATTTTTGTGCTCCGCCTTTTTTTCAGCCTGCGAAGTCGCTTTTTTTTCACTCAATCCCCTTCAGCAAAAAGAACTGGATGAAAAAAAAGGCCGCGCCGGCCGCTTGGTTCATTCTCTCCTGCAAAAACCGCGTGAACTGCTGATCACCATTTATATTGGAAACGAGCTGGTCAACATAGGTATTTCTGTTGTCATCACCTCCATTACCATCAGCATTTTTGGGAATATTGGAGTAGGTATTGCCATTGGGATTGGGACCCTTCTCCTGCTTTTTCTCGGTGAAATTGTACCTAAAAGTATCTCTTTGAAATATGCTCAGCCCTATGCCCTTTTTGCAGCGTTCCCATTAAAGGCATTTGCAAATATCGTTCAGCCCGCACAAAAATTATTCAACTCCTGGACAGAAAAAATTATGCGCTCCATTGGAATCCTGACTCACTCCCACAAAGAGTCGTCCATATCCGATGAAGAGTTTCGCACCATGGTACAAGTTGGCGAAGGTGAAGGGGTTATCGACTCTGATGAAAGAGACTTAATACACAAAGCCATTGTTTTTGGAGAAACCACCGTAGGTGAAGTGATGACACCTAAAATCGATATGTTCACGGTAAACATCAAAGACAGCCTCGACGAAATACTTCCCCGGATAATTGAGAATTTTTATTCTCGAGTCCCGGTCTATGGAGAAAATGATGAAGAAATTTTGGGGATTCTTTTCACAAAGGACTTAACACGCCTAAAACATTTACCAAGAGAAAAAGTAAACTTAAAAAGCATTCTCCATCCCGCTGTGGTTGTCCCCAAAACAAAAATGATTAAAGAAATGCTTGAAGAGTTCCGGAAATTAAAGCGACATTTGGCCATAGTCTTAGATGAATATGGAAGCGTATGCGGACTCGTTACCCTCGAAGACATCATCGAAGAGCTGGTAGGAGAGATAGACAGTGAAATGAGGAAGGACGAACAACCTCTATTAAAAATCACAGAAAATCAGTACAGGCTTTCTGGGTCATTGAACCTTGCTGAATTTAATGAAGCGTTCCAAAGTGATTTACCCGTGAATGATTATGATACCGTTGGTGGCCTGGTTTTTGGATTGTTTGGCAGAATTCCCCGGTCTGGTGAATCGACAACTATGGAACATTTTAAATTCCGCGTAGAAAAAATGAAGGGGTCAAGAATATTAAATCTCCATCTAACCCTACTGAAACGTTCGGTCGCTACTGAAGAACCTGAACAAACAAAGACAGCAACGACATAATGGATCCTACAACTACAATCTTCTGGGTCTTGCTGGCTATCCTAATTGAAGCGTTTTTTTCCGGCTCTGAAATTGGCATGGTTTCAGTCAACCGGATAAAAATGCAAAAGCTCGCAGAGGAAGGAAATTCTGCCGCTCAAGCCATTCTAAAACTGCTGGACAATCCAGAAAAACTTTTCACAACGACATCTTTGGGGACAAATCTCGCCATGGTCACAAGCACCGCCATTTTTACGGCGTTCATGGTTGAACGATTTGGTCAATTTGGTGAATGGATGGCCATGCTGATTATCTTCCCATTGGTCTTTTTTGGTGGAGAAATCATACCGAAAGTAATATTTCAAAACCGCGCTGACAGCCTGATGCCGATAATGATACACCCCTTAAACCTTTTCTATAAATGCTGTGGACCTTTTATCAAATGGCTGTCAAATACATCGCAAAACCTGACCAATCGTGTGCCGGAAGGTGTAACAGAAAAAACCTTCACTTTCAGTCGAGACCAATTAAGAAAAGTATTGAGTCTGGATTCACAAACCGTCGATTTGGGTGTAACTGAAAAAAAGATCATTCACAATATTTTCAACTTTGGCGAACTCACTGCGGAACAATGCATGGTACCTCTGGTGCAAATGACGGCAATCAAAGACACAGCGAATATGCAGGAAGCACATGAGATGGCAAATGATTCAGGATACTCCCGGCTTCCCGTTTTCCATGAAAGAATGCATAATTTGATAGGAATCATGAATGCCTTTGATCTTCTGGACCAAGAAATGGATGAGACCCCAATCACGAACTTGATCCGGCCTGTTCATTACATCCCCCCCAATAAAAAGATTGATGATCTTCTAAAAGAACTTCAGCAAGGTGGTTTGCATATAGCTTTTGTAGTAGATGAGTATGGAGGCTGCATAGGCCTCGTCACCATCGAAGACCTTCTTGAAAAGATAGTAGGGGAAATTGAAGACGAGTATGACAAGCCTGAAAAATTATACGAGCCCTACGCTGAAGGCGGCTTTTTAGTCGAGGGGAACACGGAAATCAGTGTCTTAAACGAAACACTGGGCTGGGAATTACCCGGAGGGGACTTTGAAACCATTGCCGGTCTGGTGATTGACCGTTTGGAAAAAATTCCTCATCCGGGGGATCAGGTTCTTGCGGGTCCTTACCGTTTAACGGTCAAAGATTCCAGCAAAAGAAAAATTCAATCGATCATCGTAAGAAAGCTTGAAGACCCTAAAAAAGAAAACGAGAAGGAAACACACTAAATTTTCCTTATGCCTTCCAGTTCCTGATAGGCTTCTTGAATTTCCAAAAATTTTAAATGGGCGGCCTCTACAGCTTCCTCACCTTCATTCGCGACACGATCTGGATGACAAGCACTAATTAAACTACGGTAAGCTTTTTTCACTTCTTCATTTGAAGCCTCTGAGGATAATCCCAATACATGATAAGGGGTTTTGAGCGCCTTTAAAGAATATTTCACCCTTATTTTATTATGTTGCTCATAAGAAAGACCCAACAAAAGAGCAACACTCTGTAACAGTTTTTCTGCTCCTTCTTCCAAGTTATTTTCTACCAAAGTAATTTGATAACAAAGAGCAAGCAGCAAAAGGTTATAGTTGTTCTTACAGGATTTTTTATATCCCTCAACAAACTGCTCAATATCCGGCTTTTTATTTTGAACCTCAACAATCAAGGGATCAATTGCCTTAAAATCTGCAGCTACAAAATCCAAGTTTTTCTGGAAAAATTTGTGAACAATCTTGATTTGATTTTGAGTCAACGAACCTTTAACAGAACCCACACGAGATAAAATTATTACCATACAGGTTATAAATTCACTCTTTTCAGCAATCCCAGGCAAACCTTTTTGTAATTTTTTCTGGATTTTTTTACCAAGAAAGTGTTCTGCCACTCCACCCACAACTGCCCCAAAGGGCCCTCCTCGCAAAAACCCTAAACCTGCACCCATCCACCAAGACATATTATTAAATTTGATTAGTATTAACGATTTATAAAATTATATTATGAGTGCTTTCACAGACTCTTTCTTACGGAATGTTTATTATACTAAATAACTTTATATTAAATTACTAAGGAGAAAAATAAATGGTCAAACATATTGTGATGTTCAAATTAGCAGAAAAAAACACAGAGAATATGGAACGTGCAGTCCAATCTCTAAATAGCCTGGAGGGAGCCATTGAAACTTTAAAATCAATAGAAATAGGCACTGACTTCCTGGAATCGGAGAGGAGTTACGACATTGTTCTCACCGCCCATTTTGAAAACCGGGAAGGGTTAAGCACCTATGCAAACCATGAAAAGCACTTACCCGTTGTTAAAATAATGCGGTCTTTATGCTCTTCATCTGTAGTAGTGGATTACGAGATGATATGACTTTATTTCTCACAAAAGAGACTAATTCCACCAAAGTTTTTTGTGCGGGGCAAGCAATTCCAGCAGATTATGACAAATAAAGGCTTGAACTTTGTTTTTACAGGTGATAAGGTTCTAAAAATTTTCACTAAACAAGGTGGAAAATCGAGGTTCTTTTCAACTGGCTTCGCCTTTGAGTTCCATAAACCGGAGGTACGATAATGGCGACGAAGAAAAAAACTGTAAAAAAGAAATCGGCAAAAAAGAAAGCTCCCGTCAAAAAAAAGGCTCCTGCTAAAAAGAAGACGACCCAAAAGAAGACAGCTAAAAAATCAGCAAAAAAGAAAGTTCCCGCAAAAAAAGTGAAAAAGACCAGTAAGCCCAAGGCAAAGTCCAAGGCTAAGCCTAAGGCCAAGCCTAAGTCCAAGCCTAAGTCCAAGGCTAAGCCTAAGTCCAAAGCAAAAAAAACCGTTACTAAAAAGAAAGCAGTCAAAAAATCCACGACTGCTAAAAAGGCTAAAGCAGCCCCAAAATTAAAACCCAAGAAAAAAGCTACCGAAAGTAATGAAACCAGCGCGCCTGAAACTCCAAAAAAGCCCAAAAAAAACCAGGCACTCCCAAAACTGGGGCCAGAAACTCTAAAAATAAAAGAGCGGTTATTAGGTAAACGAGCGGAACTAATGAAGCTTATCCAATCTTCAAAGTCTCTGGAAAGGGATGTTGGGGATCTGACTTTCAGTAACGAAATTGATCTTGCCTCAAGCCTTGAGGGAAGAGAGATGGTCTTTCAATTGACCAGCCGTGACCGAAATGAACTCAGGCTAATTGAAGAAGCCATTTTTAGAATAAACGAGGGAACCTACGGGGCGTGCGAATCTTGCGAGAAAAAAATAAGCCTGAAAAGATTACAGATCATGCCTCTTACAGCTTTGTGCATTGAATGTCAGGAAGCTGCCGAAAACTTGTAGGTTCGAATTTATTTTCCGTGGCATTTCTTGTATTTCTTGCCGCTTCCGCATGGGCAGGGATCATTTCTCCCCACTTTTTCCTCTTCTCGGCGAACTGTGACAGGCTTGTCTGATCCTTCAACATCGCCTCGATGCTCAACCATTTGTTTTGGCTGGGCAATTACGTCCTCATCATCGAATTCGCTTTCCCTGCGGACTTGAACCTTAAATAGATATTCCGTTATTTCCTCTTTGATTCGCGCCATCATATTGCTAAAAAGAGTGAAACCTTCTTTTTTATATTCAGTCAGTGGATTTTTTTGTGCGTAACCACGCAAACCAATCCCTTCTTTTAAATGATCCATTCCAAGTAAGTGATCCTTCCAAAGCGTATCTAGAACCTGAAGCATTATTATTTTCTCCTGATGCCTCATTGCAGATGGGTCTATCTCCAATTCCTTTACAATCCCATCCTCCTTAATCTGATAGGTTTCACTTACAGCAAAGACAATCGCTTCATATAGTTTTTCGCGATTACTATGCTCCAATTCTAATTTTTGTTTTCCCTGGATTTCTAATTCTTGATCACTAATTTTTTTAATTTCAACACCAAACTGCCGTTCAAGAAAATCGTTCAGAGTCTCAATATCCCATTCTTCGGGGTAAATCTTTTCATGAGCTACTTCAGAAACAACTTCATCCACTAATTCATCTGCCATATCAAGAAGAAGTTCCTTGGTATTTTCGGCCTCAATAATTTCTTTCCTTAATGCATAAAGAACTTCTCTTTGACGATTCATCACATCGTCATATTCCAGTACATGTTTTCGAATATCAAAATTATGAGCTTCTACTTTTTTCTGCGCGTTAGCAACAGCTTTGGAAACCATACTATGCTCAATAGGCTGCCCATTTTCCATGCCCAGCCTTGCCATTAGAGGAGAGATTTTTTCGGAACCAAAAATACGCAACAAATCATCTTCAAGGCAAAGAAAAAATCGGGAAGATCCATTATCCCCCTGTCTACCAGCTCGTCCTCGCAGCTGATTGTCAATGCGTCGACTTTCATGACGCTCTGTTCCGAGAATATGCAGTCCGCCCAATTCAGGAATACCTTCTCCCAGAACAATGTCGGTTCCTCGTCCCGCCATATTTGTAGCAATCGTAACGCCATTGGGTTGCCCCGCATCAGCAATAATTTCTGCTTCCTGTTCATGATGCTTTGCATTCAAAACATTGTGTTTGATTCCATATTTCTTCAGTTTTTTACTTAAAAGTTCTGACTTTTCTATTGAAATGGTTCCAACAAGGACGGGTCGACTAATTTTATTTAACTCACGAATTTCCTCAATCACCGCTTCAAACTTTTCTTTTTCAGTTCTGTAAATAACGTCAGGGTAGTCTTCACGGATCATGGGTCGGTTCGTCGGAACCACCACAACCTCAAGTTTATAAATAGACATAAACTCTTCCGCTTCGGTATCAGCGGTTCCAGTCATTCCCCCCAGCTTTTTATACATGCGAAAGTAGTTTTGAAATGTGATGCTCGCCAACGTCTGATTTTCATTTTCTATATTGACGCCCTCTTTTGCCTCTAATGCTTGATGCAACCCATCGCTATACCTTCTTCCAGTCATCATTCGACCGGTAAACTCATCGATAATGATTACCTCACCATCACGTACAACATAGTCGACTTCGTTTTTAAATATTCCATGCGCCTTCACTGCTTGATTAAGGCAATGCAGAGTTTCAATATTTTGGGGGTCGTAGAGGTTGTCAATATTTAGCGCGCTTTCCATTTCGGCTATCCCTTCTTCAGTAAGGGATGCGGCGCGAGCTTTTTCATCAATCGTGTAGTGTTCTTCTTTCTTTAACCTGGGGACCAGTTTATTTACCGTATAATATTTATCCGTAGACTCTTCTGCGGGACCCGATATGATCAATGGTGTTCTCGCTTCATCAATCAGAATATTGTCGACCTCATCAATAATTCCAAAATTCAAATCTCTTTGAACCATTTGCTCTTTGGAAAATTTCATATTGTCGCGCAAATAATCGAAACCAAATTCGTTGTTGGTTCCGTAAAGTACATCGCAATTGTATGCGGCCTTTCTCTCATCTTCTGGGATATCGTGATAAACCATGCCAACTGAAAGCCCCAGAAACTTATAAACAGTTCCCATCCATTCACTATCTCGGGTGGCTAAATAATCGTTCACTGTAACTACATGAACGCCTTTTCCTTCCAGAGCATTGAGGTAAACTGGCAATGTAGCCATCAAGGTTTTTCCCTCACCGGTTTTCATTTCGGCAATTTTCCCCTCATGCAAAACGATCCCACCAATCATTTGAGCATCAAAATGCCGCATTTCCAATGTTCGCCAGCTTGCCTCTCGAACCACTGCAAATGCTTCGGGAAGGATTTCATCAAGAGTAGCCCCCTGATCAACCCTATCTTTAAATTCTTGGGTTTTTCCTTTTAGCTCTTCATCTGTAAGAGGCTTGATTGTATCTTCCAAGCCATTGATTTGTTCAACAATGACTTGAATGCGTTTTATTTCCCGATCATTTCGGGTACCAATCATTTTTTTTATAAGTCCAAATACCATTGCAATTTAAACCCGGAAATTTTTTATAAAATAGGAATAATCCAATCTTGCCAGATTATAAACAGCTAGAATTCTAGCTATTCTAGTTCTGAAGAATATAAACGAGTGGGGGAGGAAGAGAAACAAAGATCAATGCATTACTAAAATAGGGTCTGATCAGTCTTCCAGGATATAGTTTTTGGGGCTAACAGGAACACCATGCAATAGAACTTCATAATGCAAATGAGGCCCCGTGCTTCTTCCCGTGCTCCCAACCAGTGAAATCACTTGGCCACGTTTGACACGGTCTCCCACTTTAACCAGATGTTTGGAGTTATGCCCGTACCTCGTCACCACACCATACCCATGATTGACCTCTACCATGTTGCCGTATCCATACTCTCTACCTTCAACGACCACCTCACCATCGGCGGTGGCTCTAACCTGCGATCCTGAACGTGCTGCAATGTCCCAGCCTTCATGTTTTTCGCGTAAACCAGTAAAAGGTGATTTGCGAAAACCAAACCCAGATGTAACCCAACCGCGAGTTGGCCAAATTGAAGGAGTTGAGGATAGAAGTGATTTTTGATTTTTAAAGAAATTGTCCAGTTCCTGAAAACTGATGCTCTGAATTTTCGCCTGCTTATCTAAATGATCCAAGCCAATGGACAACCGTTCGACCATGCTTGCGGCACCTCGCCCCATTGACGTGTTAAAGCTGCTTGTGGTCAAACCAAAGGGGCCACCGACACCCCAGTTCTTTTCTACAGACTTTGGGGAGTTCTCAAGTGCCGTGATGACTCGCAACTTTTTTTCAAAGCGTTCTAGTCGGGCCATCTCAGTCTCAAAATTCTTGACCTGATGTGAAAACTTTTCTACCTGAATTTTCCTTATTTTAGATTCTTTGCGGAGCTTTGCCAGTTCGGTCTCATTGCCCTGCAGTTCCATATATTGCTGCACAAAATAGACAGAGGACGCAATTAACGCAACAAAAAGGACTCCTGTTACTGCGAACCCAATCTTTGCAAACTTCTTTGGCAAGCAGAACTTTTTGGGGGAACCCATGGCTCCAGGAAATACAACTACGGTAAAATCGTCTTTTTGCACCCTACCTCCTTAATGACATTTCAAAAGCCTACAAACCTAGCAATCGTAACGCTTAAACCCCTTATTTGTCAACAGTTAAATCCAAAATGGCCCAGAGAAATTTAAAACTGAGCGATCAGGAGTTTTCTAATATTTTACTTGCAAATTCAGGTTGAACTTTATTGTCAATCTAAAGGCCTGATTTTCTCCCGAGCCTGAATATGATTTGGGTTTATTACCAATACCCTTGCGAAGAATTTTTGGGCTTTTTGTACATTTCCCTTTTCTTCGTTAAGAAGACCCAAACTAAATAAAGCAGGGACCTGGCCCTTTACATCCCCTATTTCCTGATATATTTCTAACATGTCTTCAAACCCCAGAATTGCCTTGTCCAATTCTCCTTTAGAATAAGAACCAAATGCCTTTTGCCGAATAACCCTAACCAAAATTTTTCCATATCCCCATGCAAGTTGTTTAGAGTTTTGTTCAAGCAAGTTTTTGTAATCGTTTTCAAAGCGTTTTGGCTCGCCCATTTCCAAATAAATTTTATGCAAGTTCCAAATAAAAATAGGTTCCTTTGGGTCGGCTTTAATAGCACGCTGGACTTTTTCAACCGCAACAACAAATTGTTTTTTTTCTGAAAGAATAGCGCCCCAATTATTCCAGGCAAGGCCATTTTTAGGGTTGATTTGAATGGCTCTCTCAAAATTCTTCTCGGCCGCCGGATAACTTTCCTTTAAATAATTTAAATACCCGAACGCATACCAAATATGTGAAGAGTCCTTATTCGATGCCTGGTAGTTTTTCAGAAACTTTTCTGCATTATCCAATTCACCTTTCGCATTCCAGGCTTTCAACATAATTCGAAATATATAACTTGTCCCCTCTTCTGACTTCAGTATTCCCTTAAATTTTTCAAGGGATTCTTCATAGCGTTTTCTTACAAAAAGGGCTTCTGCTTCATCTATTTTGGAAAAATTAAACTTCTCGTAACCTGGGTGTGCTTGCGCAAAAAGTTGGGAAGAATTTAATGAAAGGGTAAAAAACAATAGGAAGGAAATTAAAACCATAAGGGGAACTCTTTAGTTGGATCGCTATAAATATTTGGAATCAAAAACCACCAAAATCGTTAGGGGCAGCTTCTGGCGGCGCATCCTCCCTTTCAGCTCTATCGAAGAATCGGGTAAACTGGTTTTCGAAATGTAGTTTCACATCTCCAATGGGACCATTACGTTGCTTTCGAACCAGGATTTCTGTCTTACCAGGATCATCAGTCTCCGGGTTATAAACGACATCACGATAAATAAACATCACCACATCTGCATCCTGCTCAATAGAACC
>JABJCF010000101.1 GCA_018665625.1 Nitrospina sp.
CGCCGGTATTTTGGGTGACCGGCTTTTTGGGTGCGCAACTCGGCAAAATGGCCCAACTCGCGCAGATTCATCCCCATATTCCAGCGGATAAAATGATTGAACAAGGTGGCATATTGAGCTTCTTGATGAAAACCGGCACGTTTCAGGTCACGGTGCAAAGATTCAGTACGTTCAAAGCATTCTTTGACTTTTTCTGACATGCCAACTTCTTCAATTTCCTCGGGCACGGAGTAACCCAGCTCAATCCCCAAATCCTGTCTTTGTTGGGTGAGCATTCGATGCCTCTGCAAATCGCGGTACTCGGCAAAACCGGCCAATATATCGTATTGAATAGGATAACCGTATTCCAATGCACGGCCAGGTCGGTCGCGTTTGTTTTTTCTCGGACCAATATAGGCCTCAAAAATCTGTTTTTTCTTTTCCTCGGGTAATTGCCGAATGACGTTTCTAATTTGCTGTGTGGAATGCCGAACATAGGGAAAAACCATGTTTGCCAACAAATTGATATGCTGGTCTTCCATAGCATCTTCCAGCAGCACCACTTCTGAAACAGTTTCAATGGGCAACGAGCCGAAAAGTTCTTTGCACAGGCCACGCATAGCAGTGTGGTTTCCTGCTGAATAGGCATTCCGATCGGCGCGTTTGATGAAAGTAGGAATTTGTGTATTCAGGGCTTTGCGAATCGATTCGGCGAGATGATTGGCTTCGGACAATTCATGGGTCATCAATTTACTAATCAAGCCCGAATAAAACCTTCCATTTCCTACCAAGCCCAGGTTGGCCTGGGTACAGGCAGGAAGGATGCAACGAATCACATCACACGCTGCACTACGAATGGTAAAACTGTAGGCAATTCGATGCGCTTTAATTTCATTTTCGTCTTGAAGTTTCGATAAACCGGCTTTTTGAATTTGGCCGTTTCGTTCTACTTCTATTTCAAAGGCTTCTTTGGTTAAACGTTTGCGGAAAAGTTCCTGCATGGGTTCGACCAATTCAGCATAGGTCTCAAAAAGAAAATCCATATTGTTGATGAATTTCTCACCCAACTCGGATTCGCGAATATTATCCGGACAAATGTACCTCCATTGACCATTTTTTTTGACATCATAAAGGACATAGCGAGTGGACTCTTCAATGGGAGATCCCCCAATGCGGCAGTCCTCTATTACCTTTGTCATCAAGTTGGAGATTTCTTCAATGCATAAAGGGGCTACCGCCAGCTCTGCAACCGATTCGTCGCCAAACTTGTTGACCACACGGTCGATCATTTGCGAGCCTTTAACATCGTTTGGAGTTCCGTCAGGATTTAAAAACTCGCGTACTACAGTTTCTTTGAATCCAGTCGGGGCGCGGCTGTAACGGGCAAGAGCACCACCGATCACTTCTGGGTTTAAGTTTTCAAGGGTGAACACGTTAGCATCCACATCAGAGAGATAAGGCTTTAACAGGCCTTTCTCATGATCGGTGAGTTCGTCGGAACGTTTGGGTTTGTCTGTCATAGATTAATTTGGAGTTTCTTGTATGGAATCTTGGGCGCAACGGAAACCCGTATCATTGAAACGCACATCGGGCTGGCTCCATCTGCGAAACGAACTTCTAAGTGAGTCAGGAAAGTTGACCCAGGAGCCACCTCGCAAGGTTTTAAATTTGCCTTCTTTGGGACCTTTAGGATTTTTATTGGTGGAAACACTGTAGTAGGTTCGCTTGTACCAGTCGTCTACCCACTCCCAGACATTGCCAGCCATATCATGGAGCCCATAAATAGAAACACCTCTTGGAAAACTTCCAACACGGGTCATCGTAGCAATTCCTTGCCATTTTTTATTATAATTTGCGCGACCTTTTGGGGAACCATTTCCCCAGGGAAAGATGTTACCGCTGGGACCTCTTGCGGCCTTTTCCCATTCTCCTTCTGTTGGCAACCGTTTGCCTTTCCACTTACAGTAAGCCACAGCATCATACCAGCTAACTTGTGTTACGGGTTGATTTCGTATCAGCGAGGAAAACGACTCGCCTTTCCACAAGTTGCCCTGCCAACAGGAATCTGTTTCGCAAGTATCATCTAAAGCGGGTCGATGACCTGTGGCTTTTACAAATTCGAGATATTGAGCATTGGTTGTTTCATAGATATCGATCCAATAACTTTTTAAGGTAATCAGACTTAAGGGATATTCGTCTGAAAACCACCAGAGTTGGCAAGCCCTGTCGTATTTGCGGCACATCTTTAATGTGGCTTGGTTTTCTTTGAAATTGGATCCGCGAACAAACTTTCCTCCTTTGACCCAAGCCATGTCCTTAAACTGTACAGCTTCAGATATCTTATTTTCAGCGTCCTGGGCGTTTGCTTTAGACACAAATAACCCGTTGTTAAATAACAGGAGTAAAAAACAAAAAGTGGAAAGGTTTCGGCTGAATGATGTGGAAATAAACAAGGGCTTTAATAGAGTCCAGCAAATTAATGGTTCTCTTTAACCTGTGTCGAGAAGCGGGCCATTTCTTTACCGTGAATATAAAATAATGACAGGCCCAAAACCATATTGATTGTATACAGCCATGTTAGCTGGCTGTGGTAACGGTCGAATTGAATCTGCAATTTCTGGTCAGCAGGATTGGCTTTTTTTAATTGGTCCATCGCATGCATTTCTGGTCGCAATACGCTGCCCACATAAATAGCAAGAACCACCATCACGGCCAGAAAAACTTCCCGTGTGTAACGACGTTTGGTAACCACATGAGGTTCGTAACCCACCGAACTATACTTAGAGATTAGAAATTTTATAACCTCGGCCAGCACCATAATCGTTACACAGGTGTATATGATATTGATATTAAAAACATCCATGATCTTGTTCATGATAGTACTGGCTACCAACTTTTGATCCTTCAAGTTAATACGCACCATGATTTCCACCAAAATGCCGAGTAGAAACATGCCCGCCACCCAAAGACTGAGGGAAAATTAAGTATAGCCAGTTTGAAATGAATACTAGACGTTTCATATTTGTTTGCTAGTACAGCGGGTTATTAAACCAGTTCCTATTTCCAGAAGCCTGAAGGTCATCGTTCGCTTATAATGCTCTGACCTATTGCTTCCCACGCAAGTGGGTTAGCGGCCACCCGAAACTCGTTTTCGTAATGCCTTGAAGCTTTTTTTTATTTCTTTTTCTTCACGTTCTCTAGCTTGGATGACTTCGTCCCGATCACCGCCAAACCAGGTTTTTACAGTTGTCCCAGTTCTTTCCCGGTTTACCGTATTAAGAATCGATAAATAAATGATTCCATAAAAAACAGCAAATCCATACAAAATCCAAGGGACAAGTGACCGCAGACGCTTTTTTTCTTTTTGCGAGCGGTGATCCCACAGTTTATACCATAAGCCTTCTTTCTTATCCTCGCCCATAATAATTTTCAGAAAGTGCCTTTAAATACATATAAATAAACCATTTCAAAATTTTTGTCAGAAACCCGATCATAGCAGAATCATAAAATCGAAACAACCGAGCCACGCCCGGTGGGGGAAAACTCGACCGGCGAGCCGCCGAAGACAGCAGGTTTTTACTAATTATGCGAATAAATGTTATCCCACTTTTTTTTACCGTCTGCCAATATTGCCACCCACGCTAGGGGGTGTGGTATATTTCTAATTTTGAACCCTTTAGGAATGATGGAATTGTGATAGAAATCAAGCCTGTAGAGAAAGTATGTGGCACCTTTGAGATACCCGGCTCCAAAAGTTATACCAATCGTGCTTTATTGATTGCTGCTTTGGCAGAGGGTGTGAGCCGACTGGAGAGACCTCTGGTGAGCGATGACACCAAGTTTATGATCCAGGCCCTAAAAGGTTTTGGCATTCAGGTTGAGGAAGAACCTAATGCCTTTATCGTTTCGGGAAAGGGTGGAAAACTGGCCGTCCCAACTGAAGATATTTTTGTTGGAAATGCTGGGACCACAATGCGGTTTCTAACAACATTTTCCGCTTTGGTAAAGGGCAAGGTTCGTTTGGATGGCGATGAGCGTATGCGAGAGAGACCGCTTGCCGATTTGCTGGAGTGCCTGGCGCAAATGGGAGTCAAAGCCATTCCCGAGTATCATAATGGTTGTCCCCCTATTGATATTGATGGCGAAGGTGTCCCTGGAGGGAATGTGAGGCTTGCTGGCGATAAAAGCAGCCAATACCTTACATCCCTTTTATTGTCTTCCCCTTATTTTCAAAATGATACAAGCATTCTTATTGAAGGTGACTTGACGTCAAAATCTTATGCGGACATTACCATAGACATCATGCGGAATTTTGGTGTCAAAGTAGAGAATGATAATTATCAGAGGTTTTCTGTTAAAGCGGATCAAATATATAAAGCGCAAGATTACCAAGTTGAAGGCGATTGGTCGAGTGCCTCTTATTTTCTTGCTGCGGCTGCAGTAACAGGGGGTGAAATTAAACTTTCTGGAGTGAATCCGTCCAGCGTTCAAGGGGATGCACAATTCCCCGGTGTTTTAGAAAAGATGGGATGCGAGGTTAGTAAATCTGCTGATTCGCTTCAACTTAAAGGTAACGGCTTAAAGGGTATCACCATCAATATGAATAATATGCCAGATGCTGTGCAAACTCTTGCTGTGATTGCGTTGTTTGCCAAAGGTGAAACCGTAATAGAGGATATCGGTAATCTTAGAATAAAAGAAACCAATCGCATCGAAGCTTTGGCAAATGAACTCGGAAGACTGGGGGCAGAAGTCGAAGCGGGAGAAGATTTTCTTATTATACGGCCTGGAGAGTATCAGGGAGCCGAAATCGAAACTTACAATGACCATAGAATGGCAATGAGTTTTGCTATTGCCGGGCTAAAAATACCAGGGGTGAAAATTAAAAATCCTAAATGCGTGGAAAAATCTTTTCCGGATTTTTTCGACCAATCACCGTGGGCGATTAGCTGACTTCCTTGCTAGAGGACCGAGTGGTCGTAAAAGGTAGTGCCATTAAAAAATACAGCAACATGCTCACCTCGGCATCATAGAAATTAGTTTCAAAAAAACCTGCGACCAAAAAACCAAAAACAGCGGCGGCACTCCCAATAGTGTCTCTTTTATAGGCATTGTCGACTTGCATGGAAGTTAACCGTTTAAATAAGGTCATAAAATAAACCACCCAAATAGAAATCCAGGAAATCAAGCCGAATAAACCTGTGTCGACTGCCAACTGTACAAAATTGTTGTGCAGACCTCGTAATTTTTTAATATTTCCTGTGGGGTCCGGGTAATCCTGATGCACGGCATCGATGCATTTGAATCCACAGCCTGTCAAAGGGTGGTCTTTGAAAACCAGCCAGCCTCCTTGCCAAAGGTCCAAGCGAATTTGGAGGTTGCGATCATTGAAATTTATCAGTGAGTCCATTCTCTGTTTGATTGGGCTTGGCGAAACAAAATAAATAACCACTAATATTACTGGCATGAATAAAAGTAAGCTCCTTTTTCGAACCCAGATCAGAAAAAACAGTCCTGCTAAAGCTCCCAGCCAAGCTTGCCTTGTAAATGTCAACAAGAGACAACCAAGTATCAAAATACTAGCAAATCCGATCCACTTGTTTTGTTTAGGAGCATAAATTAGCTTTCCAGATGCAATCAAAAGAGCAAACATAAGAAGGCCGGCATAGGTCATATAGACACTCATGGTGCCTTCAGCCCTCGCGTCAATGAGGGAATAGGGGTCGGCTCTCCAAACACCATAAAAAGCTACAAAGGTGGAAAGAGTAGCTGAAGCGATTAAAAGTAATGTTAAGCGCTCTCTCATCTCCTCATTTTCAATGCAGTTGACGGCCCAGAAAAAAATAAGAATTTCCAATAGGCGCTTGAGGGATTTATAGCTATCTTGGATATCCACCGCATCGGCCACTGCCACAAGACAGGCCAGAGCAAAAAGTAGAAATGGGATTTTTATGGGTAAGGTTTGTTTCCCCCATGATTTCGATAGGTAGCACTTTGCCATCCACGCCAATCCACCAATCCCACAGGAAATTTGTGTCAAGCTGATGGAGAAAAAAGAGAAGCAAACAAAGCCCATCAGGCTGAATGATATGACTTTGTCAAGATTGGCTAATCGAGGGTCCATTGAGTTTTGGTGAGGAAATCCGTGTCAGTTTGGTTGAAGCAAAGTTAGATAAGATGAGTTTAATCGCGTGTTCCAGAAATCAAAGTATGGCGAAACCAGTTTCTTAGCAATGCGAAATTACGATCCAGGAACTGGTCTGCCGTGAAAGCAAAGCGCATCAGGCTATTGTCAGGGTTCTTAAAAATCATTCGGGATAATACTCCACAGGGAACAGACAGAAACTCTTCATAGAAAAACTGAGTGTTAAAACGTTTTTTGATGGCAGCAATATCGCACAACCTCAATGGTTGTTCGTCTTCTGTCCTTGCCCCTTTTGTTAAAGCCCGCACAATTTTTCCGACTGGATTCATGTCTAAAGGCTCAACGAAGCAAATTTTCCCATTAGGTTTTAGTACGCGATAAATTTCATCTAAAGCTGAGGTCAGGTTTAGGTGATGCAAAATTGCATCCCCATAAACCATGTCAAAGGTTTCATCTTCAAACTGCAAATTGTGCGCATCCATAAGAAGGAACTCTGGACTAACTTTTTTGTCGATGGCAGAATTAATTCCGCGTTCGAGTTCGGCTTCGGATATGTTGATGCACGTTAAGCTGGAGGGTATGATTGATTGGGGCTCCAGCCATCCCTTCCAAGCTGTGGAACCAATTTCCAGAACCTTTTTCCCCTGGGCATACTCCATATTCTCTGTGATCAACTGCTGCCTTCGGCGGATATAAAAATACCGGCAATGGTCAAAGAAGTTGCCATACGCCACTCTATCAAACCCTTGATTGTATCTCTCTCGCTCCTTTTCTCCCAGGTCGGAAAATTTTTGTGATTCCTTTTGTTGTTCCATGCTCTCCATTAAGTAGTTTGTTTTTAGGCGGCAGTATATCACCTTTGAAAAATCAGATGGTGTTTAATGCTTGGAAATTCAGGTGGGAGGGGAGTACAATTTTTCACTTCTCGGAAGGGTAATGTTTAGACTGGGCTTTTGATAAATATTAATCCACTTTAGCCTGATAAAAATATTTTATGGCAGAAAATAAATACACCAACGAACTTATAAAAGAAAAAAGTCCCTATCTTTTGCAACACGCCCATAATCCAGTCAACTGGTATCCTTGGGGTGATGAGCCCTTTCGCATTGCAAAAGAAAAAAATATTCCGGTCCTGATTAGCATTGGGTATGCCACTTGTCATTGGTGCCATGTGATGGAACGTGAATCCTTTGAGGATGCAGTTCTTGCCGCTGTTCTCAACGAAAGTTTTGTTTGCATCAAGGTAGATAGAGAAGAGCGCCCCGATGTGGACAGTATCTATATGCAGGCAGTACAAGCTTTAGGGC
>JABJCF010000102.1 GCA_018665625.1 Nitrospina sp.
GAAGCATTAAAAAATGCAAAATGCCGAACCCGCCTGTGTCACCTTCACGTTGATGATCTGAAAGATTTCTTCTATGAAGAGGAACAGGATTATGACGATGCAGACTTAATAAACAGTTGGGAAGAATTAAAGGCCCGATCTGCTGCCAAAGAGGATGCCGAGGAATAATCTTGATGAAAATTGGGCCAAGGCTGTTAGTTGTTTTCACCCTGGTGTGTGCCTTCATTGTTGCCGGAAGCGTTTCGGCGCAGGCTGATACATCAATAAAGGACTATGAAAAGCTGTTTAAAGAAAACCTTCGAAGAGGGGTTCTTAATCTTTCAGGGAAAAAAATTGGAGATACAGGCATCTCCGTTTTGCTTAAGCAGGGATTCCTAGGGGATCTAAAAAAACTTGATCTGCGGTACAACGAAATCAGCCCTGCCGGCGCCAAAATATTGGTGAATGCGGCGCCATTCCTAAAGCTTAAAACTTTAATTTTAAAGCATAATTTTTTCTCTGATGACGGCACGATAGCCTTTGCAAACTCCAGCAGTTTTCCTAAGTTGGAAAATTTGCAGTTGGGATGGAATGAAATAAGGGATGCCGGTGCGCTGGCCCTGGTGGCGTCTAAGAATTTACCCCAACTTAAAAAACTGGATTTACGAGGGAATTTTCTGGCAGGCGAAACGAAGGAGGTTCTCCGATCTTCATTTTCTCACCTCAAGTCTTTGCGTATTTTTCATTCTGATTGATTGCTGAGACCCATTGCTGAGCTCTTGGCAACCGCTACCTTCTCTCTCTATACCTGTATGATCCCCGATTCTTCATCATAAAAAAAAGTGTCCCCGTCCGGACCTCGGTAAGATATTTCCTTTACTTCCCAGATTTGTTTGGCCTTTACATCTGCTTCCGCTGCATGAAACCGTCCCTTTTCTTCGCGCTGCAATAGTAAAAACTTATTGTTGTTATTTGAGACGATCTGCCAAAGAAAGAAATCGCTCTGGACTGTACCTTTTTCGTAGTCAATATTGATGATGTTCATTCCTTCAAACCTTATTTTTTGTGTTGTTGTTAATAATTTATGTTCGCTGCAATTTCACGCGCTTTTTCCATCGACTTCTTTTTGCTTGCTGTATGGGAGTTTTTCAAAATTCTACGGGCAAGCTCAATCGTAGCATCATGGGTGTTGGTTAGTTTCACTCCCTGCTTTTCAAAGAATTTTTTTAAGCTGGAAACTTTCAGGCTAAGGCTTGTTTTGGGATATTCCTTTTTCTTTTCAGAATCTGAAATTGCGTCTTCTATCACATCATTTAAAATATTTATTTCTGGGATGACCCCATTTTTAGTGATGTCAATTCCTGAAGGTGTGAAGTATTTAGAAGTGGTTAGTCGCACTCCAGAGCCGTCACTAATTCGAAAAATAGTTTGCACGGAACCTTTCCCATAAGAATTTTCACCCATTAAAAGTGCGCTTCCTGAATCTCTCAAAGCCCCCGCAACTATTTCAGATGCGCTGGCACTGTACTGGTTAATAAGCACTACCACTGGCGTTTTATGGAGGCTTTTTTTGTATAGGCTTCGATACTCCCGATAATCGTCCTCTGAACGGCCTTTGGTGTAGACAACCATGCGTCCCTTAAATAAAAAATGACTGGCAACTTTTACAGATTGGTGCAGTAATCCGCCGGGATTTCCGCGTAAATCCAGGATGAAGCCTTTTATTCCTTCCTGTTTTGCCTGTGTCAGATGTTTTTTTAATTGTTTCTCAGTCAACTTGGAAAAGCTGTTTATTTTTATGTAACCAATGTGATTGTTCAGGGGCTCGTATTCCACTGAGTTGACCAGGATAATTCTGCGCGTCAAGGTATGGATATATTTTTTTTCTTCGCTGGGTCGATACATGGTGATCGTGACATTGGTCTCAGGGTAGCCTCTGAGCAGATTAGCCAACTCTTGGATTTGCATACCTTTAATTTCTTTTCCGTTTACTTCAAGAAAGGAATCGTCGGCAAGAATGCCCGCCTCTTTTGCTGGAGAATCTTCCATGGTTTTGACAACATAAAGACGGTTGTCTTTCATGGTGATCACCATTCCCAGTCCGCCATACTTTCCTTCTGTATCCCGCATTGATTTTTCGAAATCAGTTTTATCAAGATATTGGGAATAGGTGTCCAGAGAGCCCATTATTCCTTCGATCGCGGCAACCTCCAGATCTTTTTTGGATAATGTTTTATTCGATTGGTCGTGCAGGAAATAATAAACCTTCTGCAACTCATCCATGTCATGACCCAAATCATAATTTAAAAAAAACTGTGCTGATTTTTTATTAAAGGTGATCACGCTCCCTGAAGGATTGCTGGTTAGGGTGGCATTTTCAGAGTCTACTGTTTTAACCATTTTTTCTATAGCAGCCGAAAAAAGTTTTTTATGGTCGGGAGAGTACACATATTTTTCTGAGACCAAATCAACGATTTCTTCAAAAGTTTCCAGATCATTATTAAAGAAACCAGCGTGGGCAGTTGAACTCAGGTAAGACCAGTTGGTATTAGATGCTGGCAATGCCAGTAAAAATAATATTAATCCTGATAGCAGAAACCACGCTTTGGTTTTGAATTTAGTTTTCATTAATTATTGCAGGGAGCTGATTAGATAATTTCGGGATTGCATCACTGATTATTTAGGATGTCTTCAAATATAACTTCCAAATTAGCCGTCATATCGTCTACATTTCCTTTGGTTAGGCTGGGTGCTACTTTTAATACATCATTGATAATTATGGTAGGGGTTTCATTGGCTTTGAACTTTTTCGCCATTGCCAGAGATTCATCGGTTTTAGCTTTTATGCTGGCTGACTGCATGCCTGCTTTCATTTCTTTTTCGATTTTAAACTCTTTTGCCAGAAACCGAATAACTTTTGGTTGGAAAATATTGATGCTCAATTTGAAATTGGTATCGAATAATTCCTGGGTGAACTCTTCTTCCAACCCAAGATCATCGGCAATATAGAAAGCCATAGCGGGGTAGGCTGTTTGATTGCCCCAGTAAATCGGATATTTTTTATGATGCAGTTTGTCTTTAAATTTAGAATGAAGCTTTTTCGAGGCTTCCAAAAACTTATAGCAATGCCCACAGGAGTAATTGAAAAACTCCAGCATTTTTATGGTTTTTGCTCCCTTGAGTTTATTAATGTCACCAATGACTTCATACTTTCCACGGATTTTTTCATCGGCTGAAACCATACCGGGTAGCAGGAAAAATATTGCCAATAAGATGGCTGCTGCCTGTTTCATGAACTTCTCCTTAATAGAATGCTTATATTAGTGTTTAATTTTTGGCCAGTATTGCGTGAAGTTGAACCTGGGGCTATGATTTTTTACATGGCAATTTTTGCATGCATTGCGTGCCTCTTTCCCAAAACCGGGTGTGGGTGCCGAAGCATGTTTTTTTCCTGCGCCGTGGCAAACTTCACATTGGACATTTTTTAAATTCGGGGTGTCGAGTTCACTAATAAAACCGCCGAGAGTATTATAGCCAACGACATGGCAAACCAGACATTCTGGATCAAAAGCCTTGTTTATTTTTCTCAGTGTTTCGTAGGCTTTGCCATGTCTGGAAGATGACCATATATCGTGAGTTGCAGGATGACAGGTCTTGCAAACGGTGTCTCCCGCGTAAACCGAAGCCTTATCTTTATTACGCTTAGCCGCGAGGCTTTCAAAGAATATGGCTTCAACTTTCTCATTATAACTTTCGTACAATTTTACCATTTCAGAGTCCATTTTAATACCCGAATCCAGTTTAACCATACGCTGCTCAAAGGACATTTGCCCGGTTCCATCGATTCTTACGTGCATCTCTCCCATTTTCTGACCTCTTGGCGAGGCTTGAACAAACACCTTTCCAGCGTTATAAACCGGTTTCATGTCCACCGTATCCGTTTCGTTGGCAATATGTCCATTGATGACAATATCTACGCCCTCTTTATTAAGGTATTTTAAAGCTTTTTCTTTTTCCATATGGGTGAGCAAAATGATGAGATCAATTGAATTAGATTTCTTAATTCGCAGGATTTCCTGAGAAACAACTTGATCGGGGTTTGGGATTTTCAGTCCCGCATGGTTTTTTAAATAAAAAAGACCCGGATCAACGACTGAAAGGATGGCGACATTGAGTCCGTTTTTAAATTTCTTGATCCGAGATTTGGGTAAGGGCAGAGTTTCAAGTTCGATATTTCCTGCAACGAAGGGAATGGAGTGACTCTGCAAAAACTGCGACCCATAGACAAGGTCTCGTTCCCCCAGAGCAACCGCATCGTATTTCATTTTCTCGGTCGCTTTCATTAGCGTTTCAGCTTTTAACTTTCCCTGCCTTGTGGGTTCTTTGAAATGGTCGCCCGTGTCAACGAGTAGAAGGTCGGGATAGTTTTTTCGTATGTCATTCAAGTATTGCATTCGGCGTTCGATACCCCCTTGATCCTCTTCTTTTGCGCAACCGCAGGGTTTTAATTCCGCTAAAAGGTTCCCGGTATACACGAGCAAAAGCTCCCGAGTTTCCTCAGCGGTGGAAGAGGGAATAGGGGTAGGTGGGGAAAGACAAGCAGAAAGTAGCACCAAAAGAACTAGGAAGAGTCTATTCATGTTTTCTAAAGTATCGAAATTATCCCTTTAAATCAACAAGGGTGTTTTATATTGGGGGAATCCTTTAGATTTAAAGGCCGTTGCGTTGTATAGTAATTGCTTGTTGCCACTGAGAGCATTGCCGGTTAAGATTGAGTCACCTTTCTGAGGTATTACATGCCCTGAGAACGGCGGAGCAATAATGTACCA
>JABJCF010000103.1 GCA_018665625.1 Nitrospina sp.
ATCAACCTCCTGCTCAAAACAAGAATTTTAAAAATGAATTCATTGGGTTTTAATGTGAGGGGTTTATGTTCTGAAGGAAGCTTTACTGAAGAGCTTCAAAAGGAAAAACTTCCTTTAGATCTAATTTCTATGTCCCGTGAAATTTCACCGTTAAAGGATTTGGTTTCCTTGTTTAAGCTTTTCTGTTATTTCAAAAAGGCACGGCCCGGAATCGTATTCACGCATACTCCAAAAGCTGGAATTTTAGGCCCTGTTGCAGCACGCTTGGCAGGAGTACCCTGGGTGGTCCATGTGGCTCACGGATTTATGATTCACGATCAGGCACCCCTTAAAATAAAAATTTTGGGTTGGATCATGGAAAAGAATGCGGCTATATGGAGTCATATTTGTCTTTCGCAAAGCCGTGAAGACATTTTAAAATCAGAGTTTTATAAATTGATTAGTCGGAAGCGGTTAAAATATTTAGGAAACGGGATAAATTGCCAAAAATATGATCCTGATACAGTTGGGATAGAAAAACGGAAAAGTGTCCGGAGTTCTTTTGATTTTAAAGAAGATGCGTTTGTGGTAGGGTTTGTGGGGCGTTTAGTGCAGGAAAAAGGAATAAGAGAGTTGTTCAGTGCAATCCCAAAAGTGCTATCAAAATTTCCACATGTTCGTTTTATTATAATTGGCCCTATGGAACCGGATCAGGGGGACAATGTTTCCGAAGAAGAAGTTGAGAAAATGCGGACCCAGTATCAAGTAGTGTTTACCGGGTTCTCTAATAACTTAGGCGATTTATATTCTGCCTTAGACCTTTATGTACTACCGACCTATCGCGAAGGGGTTCCTCGTGCGTTGATGGAAGCTTCTGCAATGCTTGTCCCTGCTATTGCTACTGATATAAGAGGTTGTCGAGAAGTTATTGTCCCCAACGAAACCGGATGGCTGGTGAAACCCCGTTCTGCTGAAGCATTGGCTGAAAAAATTATTCATACGGTTTCTCTACCTAAAGAAGTTAGGCGTAAGATGGGGAATAAAGCAAGAGCTCATATCCAAAAAAAATTTAATGAGAAGAGGGTGATGAGGCGTTTTAGTAGGATTTGCCAGGTATTGTTGAAAAGAATGGATCGCAAATGAATTTCATCACCTTTGATCTGGAAGATTGGCATCAGGCATATGCCCTTCGCTATGGGAAAGATAACCCGGCGGTATCTCCCTATTTTGAAAAGCAGGTAGATAATCTTTTGCAGATCTTAGATTCTTTTTCTGTAAAGGCTACCTTTTTCTGTTTGGGCAGGGTGGCGGTTTCAAAAAAAAATGTTATTAGAAGAATTTTTGAGGCAGGTCATAAAATTCAAACTCATGGTCATAACCATGACCCTTTAAAAAATCTCACACCTGAGACTTTTCGGGAAGATGTTCTCAAAGCTAAAAATAGTCTTGAAGATATAATCGGGCAGAAAGTTACAGGTTACCGAGCTCCTTTATTCTCCTTAACAGATAAAACTTCGTGGGCTTTGAGAATACTTGCTGAATTAGAGTTTGAATACGATAGTAGTATTTATCCATGTCAGGGGCCGTCTTTTAGTTGGAAGGAATTTTCGAAAAAACCTGTTACCATTGATTTAGGTCAAGGGCTAAGTATTTTAGAATTCCCAATATTTTCTGTGTCTTGTTTTGGTACTCAAATTCCCTTAGGAGGAGGCGGTTATTTCCGATTGTTTCCCTCAGTCTTTATTGATCGCTGTCTTGAAAATGACGATAAGGAAGATAGAGTCTTTTATTTTCATCCTTATGAGTTCAGTCAGGATTTTCTAAATATTAACGATGCGGTTGAAGGACTTCCTTTGATAACGAAGTCAAAGATTTCATTTTTTCAAAACTTGAATCGATCAACCATCCCCAAAAAGGTTTCCCGCCTCTTATCCAGAGGCTCCTTTTATACTCTCGAGGATTATTGTGGAAGAAAGAAACCAGAAAGTACAATCCTATTTCCATCTCACGGCGAAGCAGTTCGATACGCTCTATAATGAACCGAATTTCTTTTTAAGGTTGTTCAATAAGTTTTTTCGCTCAGCTATTTTTCAAAGAAGCGAGAAGGCCGTAAATGAGTGTTTGAAGAGTGAAGCTCAAAGCATTTTAGATGTAGGTTGTGGGTCCGGTGTCAATTCGATTTTTTTTGCGCAGAGTGGTGTCCCTAAGATTGTGGGGCTGGATTATGCTGGGAATATGCTGGATTTAGCTCGAGGAAGAATTCCTCAGCAATACAAAAACACCATCGAATATGCGGATTCTGATTTCATGTTGTGGAAATCAGAGAGTAAATTTGATTGTGTCGTGGCATTAGGCGTTTTTGATTATCTGGACCAGCCCAGAGAATTTTTGGAAAAAATGATGGGACATGCTGA
>JABJCF010000104.1 GCA_018665625.1 Nitrospina sp.
AATCACCCAAATTCATAACACGGTTTTCGATATTGTCGATGCCTGCCTCAAGCAGTAAACCCAGAGCAGCACCGAAAGCATGAATGCTCATCGTGTTGGGAGTTCCCTCTTCAAATTTTTTGGCGTCTGCTTGCAGAGTAAAATCATAATCCATAAAATTTGCTGCGTTGATCACATTCCCCCACCCCATTGTTACCGGGCGAACTTTATCCACCACCTCTTTTGAGATGTAAAAGCCACCCAACCCTTCAACACTCAACATCCACTTATGGCCATCCGCTGAAAGAAAATCGATATGGTCTTTTTTTACATCCATCGGCAACACCCCAAGGCTCTGTATAGCATCGACAAAAAACAGCACTCCCTTTTCTTTGCAAAAAGCTCCTATGCGATTGAGATCGCTCCGAAATCCACTATTGCATTCTACGGAACTGATCGAGAGTATCCGTGTTCTGCCATCGACCTGCTTTACAAGATCATCGAACAACACTCTTCCTTCGACAGACTTAACCATTCGTGTTTCTACACCTCTTTGCTTCAGGTTCCACCAGGGGTAGACGTTGGCAGGAAACTCTATATCGGGTATCACGACATTGTCACCCAGTTGCCAGTCGAATCCATTAGCGACAATTGAAATCCCTTCTGAAGTGTTTTTAACAAAAGCAACTTCACCTAGATCAGCGTTGATGAGTTGTGCAAATTTTTTACGAGTGCGTTCCAGCTCCAACAGCCAGCTTTCGTAGTGGGCAGTACCAAACTGTGTCGCATCGTCAACAAATGCCGTAACCACTTTTCGCACTCGTTCAGGCAAAGGGGCCACCCTGGCATGGTCAAAAAAAATTAATTCATCTGCCACAGGAAATTCTTTTCTAATATTTTCAAAGCTCATTTTCACAGGTACTCAAAAAAATATTTCTAAAAGTTTTATGGGTATCGACCTATTGGCCCTACACCTAGTAGCGACTCGTCGCACGGAGGATGGAACGGAATCCATATTTTTTTCGGATTTGATCAATCCCCTGATAAAGCCCGTCCCAACGATCACCATCTTTAAGGTCAAACAAATCTTCCTGCCGATAAGGGTGCGCCGTCAGAGAAGTGAAAGAAATCCCAATCAGACGCACTCGCGTCTTACGGTTAAAAAGGTTACGGAACAGTTCTACAGCGGTTTTAAAAAGCGTGTGATCCGCTGCGGTTGGCCAACTCAAGGTCTGTGAACGAGTCACTGTCTTAAAATCAGAGTATCTTAGCTTTAATGTAACCGTCCTGGCAAACAGTCTGTTGCCACGAAGTTGCGCCGCAGATTTTTCTGTCAGGTAACTGAGTGTCGACTCGAGAAACAGCGGGTCAATGGAGTCCGTATCGAGAGTCGTTTCCCGACTGATAGAACGTGGGTCTTCCGTTTCCGAAACGACGGGACTGCTGCTGATCCCTCTTGCTTTTCGGTAAAGTGATGCGCCCCATTTCCCATAAACCTCTTCAAGCAATTCCAGTGGCAAGCGTGCAAGGTCGGCAACCGATTGAACGCCCATGCGATTTAACTTGGCGCAGCCTTTAGGACCTATCCCCGGAATACGTTTTATAGGAAGCGGCGCCAGAAAACGTTGCTCTCGACCTGGGGCTATCCATAACATACCGTTGGGTTTGCAATACGCCGAAGCAATTTTAGCCATAAGCTTGTTGCTGGCAATGCCGATCGAAGCATTGAGCCCAAGCTGTTCTTTAATTTCGTTACGAATCTTTTCCGCTGCTTTTAGAACCGGACCGTGTAATTTTGCGCAGCCCGTTAAATCAACAAATGCCTCGTCGAGAGACATCGGTTCGACCAGCGGAGAATAATTTCTTAGAATCTCGAACATCTTGGTCGAATACTCGCTGTAGAGTCCATGCGAACCGCGCAAAAAAATAGCATGCGGACAAAGACGCTTCGCTCTCGCAATCGGCATTGCGGAGTGAATGCCATACTTCCTCGCAGCATAAGACGCTGCCGCGCATACCCCTCTCCCGTCTGGGTTGCCACCAACGACTACGGGCTTGCCTTTCAGAGACGGATCAAGCACCTCTTCGACAGACACAAAAAATGCGTCCATATCTACATGTAAAATTTCGCTCAACTCAACCTCTTAGTAACCACAGATATATCCCTTGCCGAGGTTTATCTGTGGTTTCTATTATTTTTAAAATTTGCGCAAGACACTGATGACCACACCTTGTATTGCGAAGTCACCTTCGCGCACATAGATGGGTTTCATATCTGGATGAGCGGGTTGCAGTCGTATCCGGCCGTTCTCGCGATAAAACCGTTTCAGGGTGGCCCGGTCACTGTCGATCAACGCCACCACGGTTTCACCATTTTCCGCAACGTTGCGTCTCTCGACAATCACATAATCGCCACTTTGAATATGGTCTTCGATCATCGAATTGCCTTTGACACGCAAAACAAAAACATCTTTGTCTCCGCCATCGGGCAACAGGTCGATCACCTCACGTTGATCGAGAGCTTCTATAGGCTTGCCTGCAGCAATCTCTCCCAGTAGAGGATACGACAAAGCATTGCCCGACTCAGGTATCACCTCAATAGCGCGACTCAGGTTCTGCTGCTTGCGGATCAATCCCTTCTTTTCCAAATGTGAAAGGTGTTTATGCACCGTCGCTGGCGAACTGAGGTCAAACTGTTTGCCTATCTCGGCGATGCTTGGCGCATAACCCCGGCTACGGATATGGTCTTTGAGATACTCATAAATTTCCCGCTGACGCTTGGTGAGATGCATAGTCTTAATCTCCATTTATCTATGCCTTTATCCTAGGCGAAAATTAAACGAAAATCAAGCTCGCAACGCCCGGACAGGGAGATGGTATTATTAGGGATGGAGAACAAACTTAAAATTCTGTTTTTGTGTACGGGTAATTCCTGTCGCAGCCAGATGGCTGAAGGCTGGGCTCGGCATTTAAAAAGCAATTCGATTCAGGCATTTTCGGCGGGACTCGAAGCGCATGGCCTCAATCCAAACGCGGTGCAAGTCATGCAAGAAGTTGGAGTGGACATCACAAAACAAAAATCGCAGCGCGTAGAAGAGGTGGAAACGATTCCTTTCGATGTTGTCGTCACGGTTTGCGGGCATGCGGATGAGAACTGTCCGGTTTTTTCCTGCGCCACTACGGTGGTGCATCACGGATTTGACGACCCCCCGAAATTGGCGCAAACTGCCAGGACAGAGGAAGAGACTCTGGGCCATTACCGCAGAGTCCGGGATGAGATCAGAAGTTTTATTGAAACCCTGCCGAAAGGGTTGCATTCATGAAATGGTTTGCCATGAAAATTATCTTTCTTCTATCCCTCGCCTTGTTTGTGAGCTACTCAATAGGAGAAGGAAACTCGAGCATCCAAAAGGTCATGGCTCCGTTTCCACAGGATACTTCAACGCGAATTGTCGTGGTTGGTGATACGGGAACCGGTGAAAGGGCTTATGCTCCCGGTTTCAGCGCCGTGCAAAAAGCCATGCGCAAAACCAATGCCGATGCCTTGCTGCATTTGGGCGACTTTGTTTACCAGCCAGATTTTTTTCCTCAATCCTGTCCCGACCGCTATATCAAAGAAATCAAAGAAACGCTTTCCGATCCTTATCCCATAAAATTATTTGTGGCGGGGGATAACGATTTGCCACCCAAAAAATGGAAACCCAAGGCTTCGGGATGCTGGGATAAAATTGATCCTCTCGATTCCGGTTTCGACACACCAGGTTTCCCCTCCCCACGTCCTATGGAAGGAACACGGGAGATTGGCAATGCGTTGATCGGTGTTATTAACAACTATCCCTGGCAAGACCCGACTCCCTGGCTTGCTCCCCGCATCAAGGAAGCCAGAGAAAAAGGCATGTGGGTCATACTCGCTGTTCATGAACCCGCTGTCACCACGGCCTGGTATCTCGACAAACGCGACACCGTTCTTCAACAATTAAACGCATTGAAACCCGATCTGGTTCTGGCAGGCAACCAGCATTCCTACGAACGTTTTCACCCTATGGGCCCTGTTGAGGAGGGAAATTTCAAAGTTACTAAATCTGAATCGGGGAATTACCAAAGTGGCGATGGAACGATACACATTGTTACAGGTGGAGGCGGCGCAACTTTTAAACCTTTTGCCGACCTGCAAAACAATGCAAAACGCACTGCACCGAAAGATGTATTCGACGCGCTAGCAAAAAGGGCTTTGATGAATCACTTCATCACGCTGGATGTTTCAAGGGAAAAACTGGAGGGTACCGTCTGGCGCGTTTGCATTTCCGACGATCCGAATGATGACCAGAATCCGAGATGGAAGGCAGACAAAAAGTTTTGGCAATCCATTCCATTAGAATGCAATGGCAAACCGGAAGGTGTTGATATTTATGAAACGTTTGAAATAACAGAAAAAACCCGCAAGCCCTACTTACTAAACCCCGAGCTTTCTCCCTGACCCGACTACCCCGCAAGGGGCATTAACTAGCTTTTACCGTTTGATTCAGCGAGTATGGCATCAATTTCATCGCAGGTTTTTTTAACGTCTTGAGCAGATTTATCGAGAGCGACTTTTTCTTCATCTGTCATTTCCAGCTCGATAACTTTTTCAATACCATGAATGCCCATCATAACGGGCACACCAAAGAAAATTCCGCTCCAGCCATATTCGCCTTCGAGGTAGGCGGTACAAGGCAAAATACGGCGTTTGTCTTGCAAGATGGCTTCAATCATTTTGACCACCGAAGCACCTGGTGCATAAAAAGCACTACCTGTCTTTAATAATGCGACAATTTCTGCGCCACCTTTTCGCGTGCGTTCCACCACACGATCGATTTGTTCTTTCGTCATCAATTCGGTAATCGATATTCCAGAAACAGAAGTGTAACGAGGAAGAGGAACCATCGAGTCGCCATGTCCGCCAAGAACCATCGCATCGACATCAACCAGTGAACAACCCAGTTCAAGGGAAACAAATGTTCTCAAACGCGCCGAGTCGAGCACACCCGCCATACCAATGATTTTATTCTTTGGCAGGTTGCCGGTTTTCTTAGCCATGTAGACCATCGCATCCAACGGATTGGACACAACGATGATGATGGGGTCGCGAGAATGTTCCATGACTTGCTCGGTCACCGATTGAACAATCCTGGCATTGGTAGCGAGAAGGTCTTCACGACTCATCCCCGGTTTGCGAGGTAAACCAGCGGTGATGACAACGATATCGGAGTTGGCTGTATCTTTATAATCGTTGGTTCCCGTCACCAGGCTATCAAATACTTGAAGGCAGCTTGACTCTTGCAAGTCCAGTGCTTTCCCTTGCGGGACGCCTTCAACAATATCAATGATGACCACATCGCCGAGATTTTTATAAGCGGTTAACTGAGCAACAGTGGATCCAACTTGACCTGCCCCAACAACTGTAATTTTTTTTCTTGCGCTTGACATAGCATTCCTCAAAAGAAAGCAAACCCGAACCAGGTTTGACTTGTTATTCGCCGAGGTTTTTTTTGGAGCCCTCTGTTGAGGGCTCCAAAAACTCCAGCGTGTCCAGCGGGTTGATTAATTCAAGCTGTCCAAAATTGAATTGAACGTTGCACTACGACGCATCGCCTTTGCGACTTTGGCCGGATCGGTTCGGAAGTAGCCACCGATATCCATAGCTTGGCCGTTGGTTGCATTCAATTCACCAATAATGGTATCCAATTTGGCTTCAAGTTGTTCAGCGACCGGAGCAAATTTTGCTTTAAGATCTGCATCCTTATCTTGCGCTGCCAATTCTTTTGCCCAGTAGAGTGCTTCGTAAACATGGGTGCCTGCATTATCCAATTCACCCACCTTACGGCCCGGGGATTTTTTATTTTCCATTAATATCCCAGTCGCACTTTCCAATGTGTCTGCCAGTACCTGCGCTTTAGGATTGCCTTTGACTCGGCTTAAGTGTGCCAGAGATTCAGAAAGCGCGAGAAACTCACCAAGAGATTCCCATCTTAAATGTCCCTCTTTAACGAATTGCTGGACATGCTTCGGTGCAGAACCACCCGCGCCCGTTTCAAACAGACCACCACCTTCAATCAGTGGAACGATGGAAAGCATTTTTGCACTGGTTCCCAGTTCGAGAATCGGGAACAAATCGGTCAGGTAGTCACGAAGAACATTACCTGTAGCACTAATCGTGTCTTTACCTTCTTTAGCACGTTGCAGAGCATGTTTCATTGCATCGACAGGAGACATAACCTGAATATCTAACCCATTCGTATCATGGTCTTTCAAGTAGACATCTAATTTTTTAATTAACTCTGCGTCATGCCCTCTGTCTTTGTTCAACCAGAATACGACCGGTGTTTCAGACAATCGAGCTCTTGATACGGCAAGCTTCACCCAATCCTGAATTGGAATATCTTTTACAATACAACTTCTGAAAATATCCCCTGTTTCAACAGGTTGCTCTAGCAGAGTATTCCCTGCGGCGTCGACAACTTTAATAGTTCCGTTATCAGGAGCTACAAACGTTTTGTCATGTGAACCGTATTCTTCGGCTTTTTGCGCCATCAGGCCGACATTCGGTACGGTTCCCATTGTGGTTGGGTCGAACTCACCGTTTTCTCGACAAAAATCAATGGC
>JABJCF010000001.1 GCA_018665625.1 Nitrospina sp.
AGCAGTCTTAGCGTTTCCATCCCAGCATTCATGAGAGCCTTTCATCTAAGGTCGGTAATGTCGCTTCCTCTCAAATCTATTTGTTCTGCTTGTGGGGTTTTAGGCAATCCCGGCATTCGCAGGATGTCCCCTGTCATAGGAATGAGGAACCCGGCTCCTGCGGCAATTAAAATTTCACGCACCGTGACACTAAAATGTTCCGGTCGACCTCGAAGTTTTGGATTATCCGACAAAGAGGCAGGAGTCTTAGCAATGCAAACAGGAAGGTTCTGGTAGCCAAGTTTTTCTATAGACCTGAGGTCCCTTTCAGCTTTTGCAGTATATTTAATTTCATCGGCCCCATACATTTTGTTAGCGACCTTCCAGATTTTTGTTTTCACATCTTCATTCCAATCATAAAGTGGACAGAAGGGCTGATGTTTTTTTTCTGCATGCAGTATCACTTTCTCTGCTAGATCCATCCCGCCTTTTCCTCCTTCGGCAAAAACGTTACTCACCGCGAAGGGTACCTGAAGAGTTTCCTCACAATGTTTTCGCACCACAGCAATTTCATCCGGGTGATCTCCTTCAAAACGATTGAGGCAAACTATGGGAGGTTCACAGAATCGCTTGATGTTTTCCACATGCCTGTCGAGATTGGGCAATCCCATACGAACCGCTTCGGGATTAAACTTTTCAAGGTCAGGCTTATCAACACCACCATGAGACTTTAGTGCCCTGCAAGTCACAACCAAAATCACGGCGGCAGTATCAAGCCCTGCCCCTTTACATTTAATATCGAAAAACTTTTCCGCACCTAAATCGAAACCAAACCCAGCCTCCGTAATCGTCCAATCGGAAAGAGCCAGAGCCATTTTAGTTGCCAAGACCGAGTTGCACCCATGCGCAATGTTTGCGAAAGGTCCACCATGAATTATGGCCGGCACGCCCTCTATAGTTTGGACCAGGTTGGGGAGCAAGGCATCCTTGAGCAGAGCCGCCATGGCTCCAGAAGCATTGAGGCTTTTCGCTGTGATCGGTTCTTCCTTGTAGGTGAACCCCACCAGGATATTGCCCAGTCGGGATTTCAAATCTTCATAGCCCTCTGCAAGGCACAGGATAGCCATGATTTCAGAGGCGGCAGTAATATCGAATCCGCTTTCACGAGGAACGCCTTGCAAAACGCCCCCCAGGCCGATAACAATATTACGAAGAGAACGATCATTCATATCCATGACGCGCCGCCAGATAATGCGTCTCGGGTCAATGTCGGACAACCCTTCATGGTAAATTTTATTATCCAGCATCGCTGCCAGTAGATTGTGCGCAGAAGTCACGGCATGAAAGTCGCCGGTAAAGTGCAGGTTGATGTCTTCCCTTGGTATAACCTGACTCAAGCCACCCCCGGTCGCTCCGCCTTTCATGCCAAGGCAAGGCCCTAGAGAAGGTTCTCGGAGTGCCAGACAAACCGACTTGTTGAGTCGGGCCATCGCTTGACCTAAACCAATAGTTGTGGTGGTTTTTCCTTCCCCTGCAGGCGTGGGAGTGATGGCCGATACCAAAACCATTTTGCCTCTTGCGGGAAACTTTTCCAGAACCTCAAGGCGAATCTTCGCCTTATCATTACCATAAGGAATGATTTCTCCTTCGGTCAGCCCCAGCTTTCTGGCGATATCAAGGATCGGTTCCATATTCAAAAAATGTATTGGACGGAAAACCTCCGTCCAGGTTTTTATTCCGTTTATCTTAACTCTTTTATGTCATAGATCATAATCAGATCAAAAAATTCCATCTGGTACCGTGTTCGAACATTATTAATAGAATATACCGCTAAATGGGAATATATTTAGATAAAGGGATATCCCTTTATACGGACAAGCCTTTGAGGTCGAATAGTGCATGTTTAAAATATTAAAAAACACACATTTAGCTCCGCAGGTGTTTCAGTATCTCCTGCACGCGCCAGATATCGCAAAAAAGGCGCTTCCGGGACAGTTCATCATCCTTCGCCTTGATGAAACCGGCGAACGCATCCCGATCACCATTTCAGACTCCGACCCCATCCAGGGAACGCTCACTATTTTTGTCCAGGCGATTGGGAAGACCTCTATCGAAATGAGTCTCATGCACGCCGGTGATTTTATTTTAGATGTCGTCGGACCTCTAGGAAACCCCACGCAAGTCGATCTCTTTGGAGCAGTCGTGTTGATAGGGGGAGGTTTCGGCATCGCCGCTATTCACCCTATTACTCGTGCATTGACTCAAGCCGGAAACAAAACCATTGCGATTTTGGGTGCACGTACTCAAGAACTGGTGATCCTGGAAAAAGAAATGCAAAACGCTGCAACGCAAGTTCACGTTGTCACGGACGATGGAAGCTACGGTGAAAAAGGCCGTGTCACAGACACTTTGAAAATGTTGATCGAGAATAAAGAACCGATCGATCGAATCATCGCCATTGGTCCGTTAATCATGATGAAATCGGTGGCAGACTTGACGCGCCCCTACAAGATCACTACCCTTGTAAGCATGAACCCCATTATGATTGATGGAACTGGCATGTGTGGTGCTTGTCGGGTGACGGTGGGCGGTGAAATGAAGTTCGCTTGTGTGGACGGCCCCGAATTCGACGGCCATGCTGTCGATTTCGATGGATTGCTCAACCGATTAAAAACCTACATCCCTGAAGAAGCTGAGGCCAAGGAAAAATATTTAAACGATGCCGGAGAAAAGTGCCGGCTTGCAGAAGTATCCCAAATATATAGCTGACAATGGAAAAAGATACACAACGAAATAAAGCACCACGGACTCCCTCTCCAGAGCAAGAACCTGAAGAGAGAAGAAAAAACTTTCATGAGGTGAGCCTCGGTTACACCCCCGCCATGGCTCAACTCGAAGCGTCGCGTTGCATCCAATGCAAAAAACCAAAATGCGTCATGGGTTGTCCTGTGAGGGTCGGCATCCCAGATTTTATTAAGCAGGTCGCAGAAGGAAATTTTCTTGCAGCGGCTCGCATTATTAAAGGGTCTAACGCTTTACCCGCTGTCACCGGGCGAGTGTGCCCACAAGAAGACCAATGCGAAAAACATTGTGTGATCGGCATCAAAGGAGAACCTCTGGCGATAGGAAAATTAGAACGATTCGTCGCCGATTACGAGCGCATTCACAGTGAACCGAAAACTATTGAAACCTTACCTTCTACCGGGAAGAAAATCGCCATTATTGGAGCAGGCCCAGCAGGGTTAGCCGCCGCTGGTGATCTCGCAAAATTGGGACATGAGGTAGTTATCTTTGAAGCCTTGCATAAACCCGGCGGCGTTTTGTTTTACGGCATCCCAGAGTTTCGTCTCCCAAAAGAAATCCTTGAAGCCGAATCGGATTACTTAAAGCGACTGGGAATCGAGATCAAAGTCAATTACGTGATCGGAAAAATCAAAACTCTCGACGAGTTGATGAACGAGGATGGCTTCAACGCCATCTTCATTGGCACCGGCGCGGGACTGCCTTATTTCCTGGATATCCCCGGTGAAAACCTCAATGGCGTGTATTCAGCCAATGAATTTTTAACTCGCATCAATTTGATGCATGCGTGGGAGTTTCCTATATTCGACACACCCATTCATCACCACAAAACTTTTTCAGTGATCGGCGGCGGCAACACGGCTCTAGATGCCGCCCGGACCGCCCTTCGACTGCCCACCACCGAAAAGGTGATGCTGGTTTACCGACGTTCACGTGAAGAACTGCCGGCCCGGTTGGAAGAAATAAAACATGCGGAAGCAGAGGGCATAGAATTCCATTATCTGGCAAGCCCGGCAGAGATAAAAGGCAGCAACGGCTGGGTTTCAGAAATTATCTGTCAAAAAATGGAACTGGTTGGAACAGATACCTCCGGACGAAAACATCCACAACCTGTAGAAGGCAGCATCTTCCCCTTAAAAACCGATGCTGTCATCATTGCGCTTGGAAGTGGGGTTAATCCGTTAATAGCAAAAAGCGCCTCTGATTTACAAACCGACAGCCATGGGCATATCGAATTGGCCGATCCTGATATTAATTTAACCTCCCGGCCCGGTGTGTTTGCCGGAGGCGACATTGTCACGGGAGCCGCAACGGTTATCTCCGCAATGGGAGCAGGAAAAAAAGCCGCTGAAGGAATTCATAAATATGTCATGAACTATTAACTTTAAAAGCACCCGTCTACATTTATGAACTCTCTATCAAATCCAGAAGCATCTTCTCCTGCAGAATTTTGGCATACCCAGCCCGAAGCTGATTTACTTTTAAAACTGGAAGCAACTTCAAAGGGTCTCTCAAAACAGGAGGCTCAGTTACGCCTTAAGACACATGGCCCAAACCAACTTCCGCAGGCAGAACCCCCGGCATGGTGGATCATTGCCATCCGGCAATTTGTCAAGGG
>JABJCF010000105.1 GCA_018665625.1 Nitrospina sp.
CAATCCATAAAAATAAGTAGAAAAAGAAGAAAAATTCAGTCCACTAGAAAAGTTGCGGATAAAGAAATTATCAAGCTATATCAGGCTACAATAGCAGTAACTGGATTGAAAAACCCATTGGTGGATTATTGTTTGAATCCTATTCTTAGAGTATATTGGGTAGTTATTCGTAGGTGGATTTAATCGTTTTCACCCGAATGGAACAGCTTCTTCACTACTTCCCGCCTGTGTAGAAAAATTTTTTCCAAATCCTTTCTGATAAACCAATGAGCAATGACATCACCCGGAACCCAGCCAGGGAGTTTATAGAGTACTCTATCTCTAATAAGCGTCCCGCCATTTTTTTCATAAAACTCGTGCGTGTGGTGCCAATAATGGTAGGGCCCTTTTGTTTGCATGTCTGAAAAGCGGACTCCTGGAATAATCTCTGTGATTTTGGATTGCCAGCGGACGGGAATTCCTCTAATTTTCAGGCTGTAATCGAGAAGCGTTCCCTCTCGAAGGGACGGCGACGTTACTTTAAGAATTTTGAATTGCAGGAAGTCTGGGGTCAGTTTTTCCAGATTTTTTGGATCGGTGAAAAATTCAAAAACTTTATCAAGGGGTTGTGGAACCCATTGTTCATTTCTCAATGCGTGTCCGGGCTGATCGCAGATAATTTTTAATGCAATTTTTAAATTTGGGTAAATAAATTTGTAACCCAAACCTTTTACAATGTTTGAGGAAACTTTTTGACTATTGATTAGTATCTGAGACATTTCTCCTAGTAACAATTTTAGTGCCCAGCCAGGAACAGGAAGTATCCCGGGTTTTTTAAGTGTTCCGGCTAAAGTGGATGTGAAATCCCGGTTGGTAACGGGGTTTGGGCTTACAGCATTTATGGCGCCTTCATAGGATGGGTTTTCTAGAGCCTCGACTATCAGACCGGAAAGGTCGCGAACATGAATCCAGCTCATCCACTGATTGCCGTTCCCAATATTCCCACCTAATCCCAGTTTGAAAATGGGCAATAATTTTTCCATTGCACCACCATCGAACCCCAACACCATTCCTATGCGGAAAGCAACGGTACGTATATTCAGATCTTTTGCTTTAAAGGTTTCTTGTTCCCAGTCTGAGCAAACTTTGGCAAGGAACTCCTTTCCGAAGGGCGATGATTCATCCGGTGCAATAGGGTTTTCATAAATTCCAATTGCGGAAGCAGAAATCCAGCTTTTTATCGGATGAGATTTCTTCCGAAAATAATCGACGAGATTGCGGGTGGATAATATTCTTGAGTCGTAGATTGTTTGTTTTCTTTTTGAGGTCCAGCGCCCACTGGCAATACTTTCTCCACAAAGGTTGATCACCGAATCAATACCATCATCAATATGAATTGAGTTTCCGTTCCATTCAATTATTTTGCAGTCGATGGGAAGCTTAACTTGGGCAGATTTAGCATCTCGGGTCAGGATGATAATCTCGTGACCTTTTTCTGCAAGTAAGGGCAGCAGTGTTTTGCCTACAAATCCAGTTGCGCCGGTGACAAGAATTTTCATATATTTGTTTTAGCTTTTTGAATAATTGAAGTTTAAAATAGTTCAGAACTTATAGTAGTTGACATGTAAAAAATAATCTGTACCGTTAGATTTTTAATTACTATTTATTAAGGAAATTCTCATGGCATATGAAAACGCTCCGATGTTTGTTGATGAAACTCCAGGAATCAAAACCTACTGTACTTGTGGGGAATCTGCTAATAAGCCTTATTGCGATGGATCTCACAGCGCGAAGGCAACAGGAAAAACTCCAAAAGAATTCATAGTAGAAGAGGCTAGACGTTTTGCAATTTGTGACTGTGGTAAAACGGGAAATTCTCCTATTTGTGATGGTACTCACTCCAAGGGTTAAGTTTAAAGCTAGTTTCTTCAGTTTTCGCATAAATTGATGATTCCGGTTGGTTCCTTTTGACTTAGGAAATGGCCGGTTTATCAATTCTTTCCTTATTCTTCAAGATGTATACAATTCTGCACTCGGTTATAGGAAACTGCAAC
The DNA here is from genome assembly GCA_018665625.1 of Nitrospina sp. The sequence continues at coordinate 2,034 of JABJCF010000105.1, forward strand.
ATGCTTTAATTTTCTATGAGCCCTTTTTTCAGATCATTTGAACACAAACCGTTGTTTAATTGATTTTTGCAAGGTTTATTCTAACCGTAAGCGGTTTTGGCAAAACCTTTGCAATATCGATGGTATAGCCATTTCATATTGTAGGAGGTGCGAGCCATGTTTTTCGATGTGAAAGTTTTAGATGCCCGAGGGCAGACAAAAAAGATTGTCTCTGGGCAAGAGTTAAGCAAATTGCATTGGAAGAGGTTTCAGTCGAAAGAGGAAAATAAAACTTTAACAAGAGCTAAACAACCGAAGGTTCCTGGGTGGGTAAAAAAGAGGTTGGATTTGGAATTCAGGGATATCCCATGAAAAAAGGGCCAGATATTTGATCGATCGTTGCCTCTTTCCAGATAGATGAAAAAAGTCTTTCGTTAAAGTTTAAAGATCAAGTCGAAATCAGGCTGTTATAAATCTCAAGCATTTCACTGTTATTTCTTTTAAAAGGAAATTGTTCAGCAAGTTCCCTTCCATTTTCGCCCATGGTCTCTCGGGTTGATGGGTCAAATAGAAAATTAATTTTTTCAGCAATTTCTTCGGGGTGGTAAGGGTTTTCAACAACAAGCCCGTTTTTTTTGTGATCAATAATATTTGCAGCGCCACAATATTTAGTTGTGATAACGGGTAGACCCGTTGCCAAAGCTTCCAAGTTGGCATTGCCGAAAGGTTCGTAAATCGATGGGAGTATAAAAATATCTGCAGCTGCATAATATTTTTCAATTTCCGGGTCCGGTGCCTTAGCAATGATTTGGTTGCGTTTTTCAGTTGGCGCATACTTCAAGAACTTTCCAAAGTTCCCCTTTCCCATTAAAAGTAAATGCCAGTCCTTATCTTTTAAATGTTTGGTGGATTGAAGTAGAAATTTTAAGCCCTTCCTTTCGAATCCAGAGCCAACAAACAATATTAAAACTGAGCTTTCTGGAATTCCCAGCTGTTTTCTGATTTTTTCACGGTATGAAATTTTGTTGCTGGGATGAAACCGTTTGAGATCTACACCATTGTATACAACAGAAATATTATCAGCAGGGCATTTGTAATTTTCTAATATATCTTCTTTTACCATC
>JABJCF010000106.1 GCA_018665625.1 Nitrospina sp.
ATCACGTGTCTCACGATAAAAAAGATATTGGTGCATTCAAAACACCAACGTTACGAGAGATATCCCGAACCGGTCCTTATATGCACGATGGTCGGTTCGTTACTTTAAAACAAGTGATTGACCATTATAACCAGGGTGGGGTTAAAAACCCTTTTCTGGACAATCAAGTTATTCCGCTGGAGCTCACCGAATCTGAAAAGCAGGATTTGGTGGAAATGCTTCGTTCGCTTAATGGTGAAGGTTGGCAGCATGCAAAAGCGCCACTGTCTTTTCCGGAGTAATGATTAGTGACTATTAATTTAGGAGGATTACAAATGCGTAAATGGAAAGACTACAAAGAAACTATTAATTTGTCAGAAGATATATTTGCTCTGGCAAGAAGTGGAAACATAAACAGCCTCAGAAGGTTTATAGAAATAACCCGGGGTCTGGATATTAACGAGAAAAATCATAAAGGGTATTCCCCTTTAATGATTGCGGTTTACCGCGGCAACCTTGATGCGGCAAAACTGCTTTTGGGAAAAGGGGCTGACCCCAACTCCACCGATTTTTCCGGGAATACGGTTCTTATGGGAGCTGCTTTCCAGGGGGATGTTGAGATGGTAATGCTCCTGCTACAACGTGGTGCGAGAAAAAATTCAAAGAATCACACTGGATTCACGGCAGAACAATGGGCCAATGCCTTTGGCCGTATTAATGTAGTGGATATTTTAACAACAACTGAATCTAAACCATCAAAAATCCAAAATATGATAAATGCAGTAAAAATCATATGGGGATTTTTAAAACCAAATACCAAAAAGGAGGCAATAGCATGAATGATAAAACATTGACCACAGCAGGGGGCCATCCTGTTTCAGAGAATCAGCATATTTTGACTGCGGGAGAAAGAGGCCCAGCATTACTTCAGGACTTTAATTTGATCGAAAAACTGGCGCACTTCAACCGGGAAAAAGTTCCCGAAAGAATTGTCCATGCAAATGGTTCCGGTGCATATGGGACCTTTACGGTTACCCATGATATTTCAAAATACACCCGGGCCAAGGTGTTCAGCAAAATTGGAAAAAAGACCGATGTCTTTTTGAGGTTTTCTACCGTTGCGGGGGAAAGGGGATCTGCCGATACAGAGCGTGACCCGAGAGGCTTCGCGGTTAAATTCTATACGGATGATGGTATCTGGGATGTGGTGGGCAATAACACACCGGTCTTTTTTGAAAGAGATCCGATGAAGTTTCCAGATTTCGTTCACTCGCAAAAGCGCGATCCCGAAACAGGTTACAAGAATCCGAAACGGATGTGGGATTACTGGCAGACGGCACCGCAGGCACTTCATCAGATGACCATTCTCTTCAGTGACCGGGGGATTCCCGATGGCTACCGCTTCATGAATGGATATGGCAGTCATACATTTGGGTTATGGAACAAAGATGGTGAACGTTTTTGGGTGAAGTTCCACTTCAAGTCAGCCCAGGGAATCAAATGCCTGTCTGGCGACAAGGCCGCTAAAATTGCAGGTGAAGATCCAGATTATGCAGGACGTGATCTGTTCGAAGCTATCGAAAGGAAAGAGTTTCCCAAGTGGAATGTGAAAGTTCAGATCATGCCTGAAAAAGACGCAGAAAACCGATCCTACAATCCTTTTGATCTGACAAAAATCTGGCCTCACAAAGAATATCCTTTGATGGATCTGGGTGTGATGGAGCTGAACAGAAACCCGAAAAACTATTTTGCCGAGGTCGAACAGGCGGCTTTCTCACCGTCGAACTTGCCTCCGGGAATTTGTGCGTCTCCCGACAAAATGTTGCAGGCCCGTATGTTTGCCTATCCCGATGCGCAACGCTACCGGATCGGTGCAAATTATCAGGCGCTTCCTATTAACCGACCTCAAAATGAAGTGAATAATTATCAGAGAGATGGCGCGCTTCGTTTTGACGGGAACTCCGGTGCTCAGGATAATTATCAGCCGAATACCTTTGGTGGGCCGGTTCCAGATGCATCGACAAAAGAGCCGCCTCTCAAAATTTCAGGAGATGCGGATCGTTATAACTCGCATACAGGCAATGACGATTATTCTCAAGCAGGTGCGCTTTACAACATCATGTCAGAAGAGCAAAAAGACAGCCTGACCTCAACCATTGCGGGAACAATGCAATCCATTCCCAGAGAGCTCGCAATGAAAAATATTGAGCACTTTAAAAAATGCGATCCAGACTATGGAAGCAGAATTGAGAAAAAGCTGAGTTAAAAGTTTAAAGGTGTCTTTCTCTGTCTTGCGGTTTATGCCTGGTTTATTTTTGTCAAACCCCCATTTCGGTGCTGGGTAGCGACTGCAAGGCGGAGAGGATTTTTTTTGTGAGAATTTTCATGAGGTAAAATTGCTAATAATTAAATAATTTGATTTTTGTATGTCTAGGTTCCAGCACCCGACGAAACGGGTAGGATTTAGGTGGATTTTAATATGAAACTGTATTTAGGATGAAATTAGGAGACTGGCATGAGTTCGGGGAGATTAAAGAAAAGCAGCATACTGCTGGTAGATGATGACGAAACTACTGTTGAGATGATGGAAACGATTTTTCTTTCAAGAAACTACGATGTAATAACTAAATTAAGTGGCGAGGAGGGGTTAGAATATATCAAAGAGAACCCGCCTGTTTCTGTAGTGCTTTCAGATTATAAAATGGGGGCAATGAACGGGCTGGAGTTTTTAAAGCAAGTTGAGGTTCTTTCTCCGCTTACAAAACGATGTCTTTGCTCAGGTTTTTTTGATAAAAGAATTATGGAAAACAAGGTGGAAATGCAGGAAATTCACGGCTACTTTATAAAACCCGTCGACCTTAAAGAAATGTTGGTAAATGTGGATGAGTTGATAAAAGATGTAGCGGAGAATAGGGTGGTTGTTCCCAGCAAAAAACAATCGGAAAGATTGGATGGATAGCCAGATGAAGAAATTGAATAGTTAAAGTAGGGTCTAGGCGATAGCAGAGAACTTATTAAGAGGGGTGCTCAAGTTTATAAATTACATGTGAGATCGTAATCATAGTGAAAAATATGTGTTCCTGGTTTTACTCCTACTTGCCATTGTACTGATTGCCCATTTCGAACCTTTCCAGGGGGGTACTCTTGGGAATCTTAAGCGCAATTAAAAACATGTTGAGGATTTCTATTTTGCAAATCTCACAAGATCCTTAATAATTTTTACAATGAATTTTTGATTTTAGTAGGGCGGAAGAGTGGTTAGCCTGTGGTCTTCAACGGGGCCACCGACTGTAAAATGGTATAGGCTCTGATATTTTAAATCTTTAATACCGAAAATATGGTGAACGGAGTCATCAAAAAAACATCCGATCCCAGTGCTACGAATACCGCTCACTTCAGCTTGAAGGTAAAGAACTTGCCCGATAGCTCCACACTCCCAATAAAGGCGCGGATAAACCCAGGGGCCAATTTGATTTAGCGGCGCTTCAAAAGCGCTTATCATTCCCAGGCTGAAACAGCCTGCACCAGCGATTTCTTGTCCGCAAGATACCCCGGCTGCCATACGCTGGCAGTTATATTCCTCCAGTAAAAATAGATCTAATTCTTTGGGGCATCCTTCGGGTTTCTCCCATTTAAAATGATCACTCAATGTGGATTTTAAGTCTTCTAGATGATTTTTGTTGCGCACAAGAAAGTACAGACCTTTTGGCAAATCATCGACTCGATGAACGAATAACCCCAGATGAACCTGAGGCTCCCAGGGAAAAGTTTGGAAGGGTAGGGGGCATGCGCTGGGAACGGTTTTTATTAAAAATTGATAAAAGGTGTTCCGGGCTATCCGAGTTTTCCCATCCATTGCCACTGCGCTACGCCTCTGGTGAATGGCTTTTCGTAATGGGAACTTGTCGTCTTCGATGAGATGAGAAGAGCTTTCTCCATTGGAAGTAAGGGGCGTAGAACTATTGGGCTTTCTGACGGCTTTTGCGACCTCATCTATCCCGGACCAGTTCATATGACTTTTGCTAAGAATATTGGGAGTGCCTTGCCAAATCAGGTCAGAGAATCCCAGTGCAAAATCAGTGTGTGTTGAATTGATATTAACTTTTTTATGGGTCGGTAAAACAGCGATCAGGCAATCGGGAACTTCAACTTCTACATCATCTTTTTCAGGTAACCCCAAAATGGTTTCCAAATCCTTGTGGGATAGGTTGTCCATTAAATGAGTTTGCCAACCCAAACCCGAGCAGGAAATATTGATAGCAGCCAGTGCATGACCAAGATCGTGCTGGCAGTACCGAAAAGCCCGATGTCCATATTTCCAGGCTTCCCGCCAGTGGATAGAACTTAAGCCAATAAAGATTGTTTCTGCAGGTAACCCTTCTGTCATTCCCCCCCAAGTCTCCAGTGAGAAGTGGGTTCTAATTTCCAGACCGTGAGTTTCCGGGCTGTAATGAAAAACAGTTGGTTTTTCCGTTAGACCTTTTAAAGGGCCGCATACCAGATAACCTTCAGTAGGGTGCAAGTTGCCGCTGGAAGGGTTGACTCTCAAGGCCCATTTTGTGCCTTGAAAAGATTTCCAAGCGGATAGCGCAAGACTATCAAAAAATAGTTGGGAAATGGACTCAAACCCTAATGGGCAAGCAGGAACTTTCTCGGGAGTTAGGGCTTCGGAGAAAGATGGATTTGCTGAAGCAGTCATTTTCATCAATGGCAGGACTTCAGTCCCTTCATATCTACGAAAAGGATCGGGCTGACTCGCCCAATCTAAATTCCCGGGACCGGGTGCAAAAGCATGCTGATTGTGTTTGGAAGAACGGTGGTAATGAAAAACTTTGTTAATCATGCTTGCCTTCGATCAAGTGGAGAAAGAGCGAGATTGTTTTTTTGGAAGAATAAGGTTGGGATCATTTAATCAAGCGCATTCTTCGATGCAAGCTTCTAAATCTTTGTTGATGGCTTCCAGTAGCTCCTTTTTCAAATCTTCGTTGATTTCATTTATAGCGTCTTCATCGCATTTTTCGATTTTCCAATCGTAACCCTCTATCGAGTCTTTTGTCGTACCTAACTTTTTGACTTCAGCAATAGCTTCTTCCAGGGTGGATGCTTTCAAGACCGTTTCCAAATTGGTGTTGACTAGAATATGAGCGACATTCAAATCATAATGGGCGGTTAGCCCATCCCAGAAAATATTTTCATCGGTTTCTTCCTCATCGATGCGCTCCACGATAGCGTCCGTTAATTTAGCATCAAAACTGTTGATTCCGCCCTCTTCGCATCCTTCAATTTTCCATTCATAATCGGTGAACAAATCTTTTTTGTCGACCATTCGCTCCACTTCCTTGTTGGCCTGTTCTTTCATGGTTCGAGATTTCAAACGAACCTCCAGATTGCTATAGACATGAACGTTTTTAACTTTTAACTTAAAATTTGCCATTATAAATCCTCGTCGCCCTCCAGTAGGGCTCGAAATCTAAGCCATATTTTGGAAGGATCCAGTAAATGTTGGTTGTAAATGCTGCTTCCTATAGTTAGAGGGGAGAATTTATAAAAGGATTTAACCTTGCTGTAAATTTACGAATTGATGGATGTATGTCTGTTAAACTAAACCGCTTCGGTTTTGCTTTGAGCTTTTGTATCAGGGAATGTGTAAGGCATGGAAAAACTTAAAATTTTTGTATTATTTCTGCTGGGAATTTTCCTGATCAATTACTTTGATCCTGCGCAATATCTCACTTTGGAAAGTCTGAAATTCAATCGAGATGAGCTTGAAGTTTTCTACCAGAACAACGCATTGGCTATGATAGGGGGTTATGTAGCGGCCTATATTATGATTGGGTTGTTTTTGCTCCCCGGTGCTACTTTTCTCAGTTTTGCGGCAGGGCTTATTTTCGGTCCTGGATTGGGGGTAGTTGTTGTCGTTATTGGTTCAACATTGGGGGCAACGTTGGCATTCTTAGTGTCGCGCTATTTGTTAAGGGATTGGGTGGAGGAAAAATTTGCCAATCAGGTAAGAGGTGTAAACGGAAATTTATGTGAAAAGCCTATTAATAGCGTTCTGTTTTTCAGGTTGGTGCCTCTCTTTCCTTTTTTTGCTGTCAATATTGGTTTTGCCTTATCGCAGGTTCCTTTAAAATATTTTTTCTTTGGGACTATGTTTGGAAAGTTGCCAGCAACTTATATCTATACCCATGCCGGCAACAATCTGGCTAAGGTCAATGCATTATCAGATATCATGTCCATGCAGGTTCTCGGTTCCTTATCCCTTCTTGGCCTTCTTGCAATAATCCCAATCCTTTATAAAAAGATAAAGGTTTCGTAAAAGATTTATGTTTTTTTCATCTCTTGACTGGGAGCTGTATTTAAGGTTAACTACTTTTTTAAGAAAAGGTTGTTGGAGCAGAACAACAACTAAAAGGAATTTATAATGGCAGAAAGACATAAAGCACCGAAGATGGCGCAGTTTCTTGAAGATAATAAGGACAGTCTTAAAGAATTCGGCAAGAGAAAAGGGGAGAAGTATGTGCGCGAGCCGTGGATGCTTAAAGCCAACCCCGCCAGGGAGCATACAATGGAAATTGAGGTCGAAGACGACCAGAGCGGAAATTAACGGACCGTTTTTAAAACCTTTAAAAATCGTTCAAACTCCTCCTGCTTGATATCCCCCATGTTAGCGATACGGAAGATGCTATCGCTTAGGTTTCCCTGTCCCGCATAAATGACAAATCCATTTGTCTTCAACTCGTCATGAAGTTTTTCGTAGCTCACGCCTTGTGGCAGTTTCAGCCCCGTCAGGCAATTGCTTCTCCATCCCTCGGGAATTAAAAACTCCAGCTTTAGATTTTGGAATCCATCGCGCAAAAATTTTGCAGCTTTGCCATATCGGTTTATTCTTCCCGCTACCGTTTCTTCGATCAGTTCATCGAGTGCCGCATCCAGTGCGTAATGTGCTGGAATGGCAGGTGTGAATAGAAGTCCTCCCGTTTCTTGAGCTTTATGGTATCCGGTCAAATTGAAATAAAGCGTCCGGGCAGGAATTTTGATGAGTCGAGCCAGATCTTTTTTGCGGAACAAAACAAAAGAGACCCCCGGCACCCCTTGAATGCATTTGTTTGCTGTGCCTACCGCCAGGTCTACTGAGGTAAAGTCCATTTCATCGCCTGCCATACTGCTTATGCAATCGACTAAAAAAACTTTTCCATATTTTTTTGCCAGTTCGCCAACGGCTTTTAATGGATTGAGCAGTCCGGTTGTTGTTTCGTGATGAACCAGAGAAACCACTTCGATATCACTTTGTTTTTTTAAAATGTTCTCGATGTCGTCCAGATTGGGGGGCACACCCCAGTCGAGCCTAATGGTATGACGATGGAAATTATAAACATCGCAGAGTTTTCCGATGCGCTCACCGTAAACCCCGTTTTCTATGATTAGCATGGACCGTCCCGGGCTCAGAGAAGACGAGACTGCCATTTCTAGTGCTGCAGTTCCTGACCCGGAAACCAGGACCGAGGTAAACTCTTCTTCGATTTGAAAGGCCTGGAGTAGTTTGCCGCGAATAGCAGCCATTAATTCGGAAAATTCTTCTTCCCTGTGGCAAAGGTCAGGCAAAGCCATCGCCTGTCGCACTTTATCAGTAATATTAACGGGGCCTGGGTTGAGTAAAACGGTTCGGGGCATGGGCTCTTTGAGTTAAAGTTTGAAAAGTAAAATTTAGGGCAAGTTTACCTCATGCAGGCACCCTCGTACATAAGGAATATGCATTTTGATGCATTGCTATAGACACCCTTCCTGTTTTAAACTCAAGGGGATGCGAAAATATCTTTTCATAACTGCCCTGGCCTTTTTTCTGTTTGGCGAAAGTGCGCTTGCCAGTGCCAGTGATTCCAACCTGACTCTACCGCGGATTGTTTATGAGGGGGGTAACGACAACGCTCGCCCTGAAGGCATGAGAAGTCTATTGGCGCAGATAGCCCGCCGCACATCGGTAGAGGTCAACCGCGAACCCATCTCCTTAAAACTTTCTGATCCGAATCTATTCAAATATCCTTTCATTTATTTAGGGGGTGACGAAGCGTTTGAGCCCTTTCCTGAAAGTGATTTGAATGTCCTGAGAAAATATTTGAGCTATGGCGGTTTCCTTTTTATAGATGATAACTCGGCCGAGGCCGATTCGGGATTTGACCGTTCGGTCCGTAGAATGGTGACCCGACTTTTTCCGCAGATGCCATTGAGGAATATTTCTCGCGACCATTCTGTTTTCCGTTCTTTTTATTTGCTCAATACTGTTTCTGGTAGAGCGATTATAAATTCCTATATGGAAGGGATATCTCTAAAAGGGCGGACCGTGCTTATGTATTCTGTTAACGAACAGGCCGGTGCCTGGTCGAGGA
>JABJCF010000107.1 GCA_018665625.1 Nitrospina sp.
GAAAACGGCGGCGAATTCAAGATTTTTTTGACCAGACTTTAGCTGAAGGGGCATTGCAAGAGTGGGCTGTGCAGGAACGTTTTGTCAATGGCACTCAGGCTATGTTGATCAATCTGGATCGTTGTGTGCGATGCGATGACTGCGTTAGGGCTTGTGCCTCAACTCATGATGGCAACCCCAGATTTGTTAGACACGGGAAAACATTTCAAAATTGGATGGTGGCTAATGCATGCATGCATTGTGCGGATCCGGTGTGCATGATCGGTTGCCCAACCGGGGCGATTCATCGATCCATGTCAGGTGGGATGGTTATCATTAATGATGATACATGTATAGGATGTGAGACCTGTGCAAACTCTTGTCCTTATTCAAATATTCGCATGGTGTCTATCCGAGATGAAGAGGGTCAGCATATTTTAGACCCGCAAAACCACAAACCCATTATCAAAGCTACAAAATGCGATCTTTGTGCGGATCAAATTACGGGGCCCGCTTGCGCTTTCGCTTGTCCTCATGATGCCTTAAACAGAGTCGACTTTCGAGATGTGACCTGGGGCGGAGACATTGGAGGGCAATGATGAAAAGAATTTGGGGATACATAGTCATAGCCACTCTATTTTTTGTGCTGATTTGGGTTTGGACTTTGAAGGTCGATAGCTCCCTCAATTACCCGGAATTTGTTAGCGGGGGGGCATTATTTTTTATTATATTTTTTCTATGCTTGTTTAATATCCGAAAGCGTGTGCCTTTTCTTCCATTATGGCCCGCTCATAAATGGTTTCTCCTGCATACGGTAGCTGGCTTTTTAGCTTTGTCTCTTTTTTGGTTGCATGCGGGTGTTATGTGGCCCAATGGTTTGTATGTTCAAATTCTCGCATTTCTTTTTTATTTGACGACCTTGTCAGGAATTGTCGGATTGGTCATGGAAAAAGTTTATCCCAATCTATTAACTCGAATTGGCCTTGAATGCATTTATGAGCGCATTCCGCGAGATATTGCAGAGATTAGAAATAAGGCTGAAGCCCTGATTTTGGAATGCACAGAAAAAACGGGGAGTGACACGCTCGCAAAACATTATCTGGAAACATTGGGGTGGTTTTTTCAACGACCTCGTTTTTTTCTAAATAATATTTTTGGTGGGCAGAACGCCCAAACCTGGGTGCTGCAGCAGTGTTCTATTTTGGAACGTTTTCTAAATGCAGCAGAGCGTGACTACCTGGATCAGATTTGTGCTCTTGCTGAAACTAAAAGGAAAATTGATTTTCATTATTCTTTGCAAAAGATGTTGAAAAATTGGCTTCTTATTCATGTCCCTTTGGCAGCGGCTGTTATTACAATGGTGGTCTGGCATTTAATCGTAATACAGGTGTTCTTTAATTAAATGGATGAAAATAAGTTTGATCACGATAAAAGCCCTTATGAGCGCCCGAATTTCCCCTTTCGGTGTGGACGCGGTGCATTATGGCGAACACCTTGCAATAGCGGACCAAAAGTAGATGGTAGTTGTGGGGGCACTCGTGATTGTACGCCTTTTTTCAAAGGAAATCGTTGGCTATGTCGCAGGGAAAAATGCTATGGAGGCCCCTGTGAAGAGGGTCCAAGCCCTACAGGTGAATGCTCCTGGCAGAGGCCGCCTTGTGCTCCTAGAAAAACTTTGCGAGCGATCCGAGGTCAAATTAGTTTTTTGGTTGTAGCTGCTATTGTTGCTTTGTTGCTTATATCTCAGGCTTCAAATCCTACGGGTGCAGGGTTCGTAAATATTTCAGATGCGGGGCCTTTATCCAAATCGCATAAGAAATTTACAGAAATAGAAGGCTGCGCTTCATGCCATGCTGCATATGGAAAAGGACCTGTTGGCTGGATAAAAGCGGTGTTTACTCCGGTTGATATTTCTGAACGGTGTGTCAACTGTCACTCTTTCGATGGGCCAGACTCTATCGCCCATAATAATGATTTGGCAATAGACCGAGAAGTAAGAAAAACAGAATGTATCATGTGCCACAGGGAACACAGTGGGCAAAAAATGAGCACTCGGCAATCGACCAGCGAACAATGCAATACCTGCCATAAAAATAAATTTGAAAGCTTTTCAAAGGGGCATCCTGAATTCCCTGAAAAGTATCCCTACTTTAATAGAAATGCGATTAAGTTTGATCATGGTTCGCATTTGAAAAAACATTTTGAAAATCCCAAGTTTACCGAGAAGGCACCCTCCTCTTGCACGGGATGCCATCAGGTGACTCTTTCAGATAGGGAAGTGCGGCCTCAGGCATTCGAAACTATTTGTGTTAATTGCCATGGCTCTCAAATCAAAAAGAAAGATCTTGTTCTGATTCGCCTTCCGGAGTTTATGCAAAACTTTGTTGATAAGGAGGCGTTAATCCAGGCTTGTAATTCTCCCGCTGAAGAAAAAACAGAGGATGAGTTTCTCAGTGTATCTACTGAAATGCCAGCATTGGTCAGTACATTTTTATTAAATGTGCCGGAAGATGACCCTGAAACTTATGAGCAACCTTTGCAGGAGCTTATTCAAGCTATGACAGAGGAGAGTATGCTTCCCATAGAAGACTTGGTAAACTCACAAACTGAAACTCCTATGGCTGATAAACTTTTAACGGGATTGAATCCCGAAGTTCTCAAGCGCGCAGCCTGCTCCTGGGGGTTGAATCTGGAATATGAGCCGCCTGCCGAAGCAAAATTTGGAGGTTGGTACGCTGATATGTTGGAGGTTCGATACAAGCCAACAGGACATCGCGATCCCGTGGCAAAAAGCTGGGTTGAGTTTGCCTTGACTGTTTCAACCGTTCAAGATGATGAAGATAAAGCGGATCGAGCAAAAGCAATGCGCGAGGAAATAATATCCGTCAAGGAGGGTGTTGGCAGTTGTGTTAAATGTCATGCTGTTAGCGAAACTACTCTCGCCGATGGTAAGAAGAAGTTGGAAATTGAATGGCAGTATAAGGAGGTAAATGACAGACCTCATTCGCAATACTCCCATACCAGTCATATTGAAATAATGGGAAATAAGAGTTCTTGTTCCAATTGCCATATTTTGGATGGCAAAGCAGAGTATATGGCATCGTTTAAAGGTTTTGATGCAACAAAGTGGTCCAGTAACTTTTCATCCATTAAAAGGAAAACCTGTATCCAATGCCATACGGAGTCACAAATAAATCAGGATTGCCAAAGCTGCCATATTTACCACCTCAATCCTGGCTTTAAAAAGAAAATGGTTTCTGCAAAAAGGCAAATGCCGGAAATTAAAAAATGATCTGTAAAAGACAAATCAAGCTGTCTTAAAGGAGGGGGTTTTGCTGAATATCGCCATCAGTTTTATAGCATTGGTATTCTTGTTGGGTCTCGTGGCTTATGTGCTGATTCTTATCGCGAACAGTTCTCGTGCGTTGTCCATTAATCAAAAGAGAGCTGCTCTGGAATCGGAATTGTTAAAGACTCGAGTGGATCAAATCATGGAAACTAAGCGACTTGAAGATGAAAAAGCGAACCTGTCCTGGAATGGATTTCGAAAGTTTCGAGTTATTTCTAAGATTAAAGAAACTCATGACATCACTTCGTTTTATCTGTCTCCTCATGACGGAAAACCTCTACCGGGTTTTCTCCCCGGGCAGTTTTTGACATTCCAGTTTCACATTCCTGGAAATACTCAGCCTGTAATTCGCTGCTATTCTTTATCTGATAGTCCTTATCATCCTGATCGATATCGAGTATCAATTAAGAAAGTTCCGGCTCCACGAAATGAGCCGAAGGCGCCTCCTGGTCTGGTATCAAACTACTTTCATGAATCTATAAATGAACATGACATTGTGGATGTTAAGGCTCCCAGCGGTCATTTTTATATAAATATGAATGCAAAAACCCCTGTGGTGTTGCTTGCAGGGGGGGTAGGCATCACGCCGGTTCTTAGCATGTTGAATGCGCTTGTAGAAATCGAATCGCAAAGGGAAATATGGTTTTTTCTTGGTGTAAGAAATAAAAAAGAGCATGTGATGAAAGAACACCTTGAAAAAGTTGCAAAAGAAAATCTAAATGTAAATTTGAAAATTTTCTACAGTGGTCCTGATGAAGGGGACAGAGTGGGTGATGATTATCATGTGAAAGGAAGGGTTTCTGTCGAAAATATTAAACCTTTCCTTCCTTCTAATAATTACGATTTTTATATTTGCGCTCCACCTCCAATGGTTAAAGATTTGCGAGCTGATCTTGCAGCCTGGGGTGCTCCAAAAGCCCATATTCATTTTGAAGCTTTTGGACCTGCAACGGTGAAAAAATGTAAAACAGAATCATCTAAGGAAGAAGCCCCTAAGATAGATATTCGTTTTACCAAGTCCGGAAAAATCCTTCCATGGAATCCGAACTTAACTTCTCTGCTGGAGTTTGCTGAGAAAAATAGTATCCCTTTAGATTCGGGTTGTCGGGCGGGGAATTGTGGTACTTGCTTGACGGCTATAAAAAACGGAGAGGTTACTTACGTGAGTGAACCGGGTTCGCCGCCAGAGGAAGGGTCTTGCCTGGCTTGTATTGCCATACCTAAAGGCAATCTTACGCTGGATGCCTGAAAGCTAATTGCTGTTAAAGCTTGAATGATAACTTTACCCACCGGATTTTTTAAACGCACCCTTGATCATGCGATAGGCAAGGCGACTCCTTTCGTGTTCCATAGGGTGCCCTATCTGAAGATTACACTCTGGACAGACCAGGGAAGGAATTTGAGATTTTTTACCCTTCGATTTCAGGCTGGCTAAAGATTTTGGTTCCTGAATTTTATCCAGATAGAGCCGAATTAATTGCCCCGATCCTTCTTTTCGATAGCTCAAAATAAACTCTCCACATTTTCCGCATGAAATATCTAAATGCCTGCTAGCCATTTTGTCCTCTAAAGAAGTACTAAAATTATTATAGCAGGGGGTGTTTAGAGGAAGTTGAAGTCAGGACCTTTTTTTTTCAGCATTTTAAGGGGAAGTTAGGGCTTTTTGGTTTAGTGGGTCACGAGCTTGTGAGGTTTGATGAGTTTGATACCGAGACTTAAATTGGTCGAGCCGCGAGGGTTGTGATAAACGGTTAAATGCTCTTAAGCTATTGTGGTCAATGGTTTGATTGACCGATGGATTAGTCGTCCCCAAAACATTTTTCAACATATCACGTTGTTTGAGTATTGGGTCTTGGGAAGCCTCAACTTTTGCGGTTTTGTTTTTGGTCAGAGATTTTGATTTGTTAAGTCTTCGTTTGGCTTCTTTTGATCTCTGAGGATTCTTTTTATTCTTACGAGTTTCGCTGTTTTTATGGAAATGATTGAGCAAGCGTACAGGGGCTTTCTGGACTCTCGAAGCTTGCCCTTGTTTACTCAAGGTTTGCATTTCTCCTGCCCCTATAAAAGTGCGCTTGCCCCATTTTCCTCCGGGCAGTCGAGGTGCCGTTTCAATTTTCCCTTCTAGTACGACAAAACGGGTATTGCCATCGGGTTCTACCATAGTTACGAATTCGGTTCCACGCACACCAGCAATTCCATTGGGTGTGATGACAGCGAAAGTGGAACCTTTTTTCATTGCTTTTGAAACAATGAAATGAGCCGTTCCTTTGCTCATGCGAAATAGCATTTCACGGAACCTGTTTTTTGGATCATATATATTTTTATCAATCGAAATGTTTGAAGCACTGCTTAATATAAGTCGGCTCTTGTCATCAAGCGTGAATGCTGCGCGACTTTTTCGCGCTGTCTCAATCTGATCGAATTGAAATAGGGGGCTGGCCAGAGATACGGTTTTTCCGTAAGAAGAGTTATTATGATATTGAGTTACTTCCCCTTTAACTTCTGTGGCTAAACCAATGTCTGTGGAGGCAATGAATCCCTTTCCTTTTAAATATAGTTTTTTATCTATTAAGTTTTTATTTTGAGGGCCACCTGAAAAGGCGTTTGCAATATTTAAAAAATCGAGATTCGAAAGAGGAGTGTCTAAATTTTTTCCATCAAGTACATGGATGTCTTGATTCTTCATTTTGTTATGTATGTGCGAAAAAATATTTTCAGAAGACAAGGTTTTTGAGTCTTCCGGAATAAAAGGATTTTCCGGTTGCGAGTCGGAAATGGTTTTCACCAGTTGCCTCAATGTGGATACAGGTTCCTGTTCGCAAAATCCGAGAGAAGGAGGGGTCAATGATGCAATTGTTAAAAAGGCTATCAAGCGAAGGAAAAAAATATTTGTTATTTGATTCATGGATCGGCCGTTAAAAATTAAAATTAATTTAAAATATTATGCAACGGCTGTACCAAATATGAGAACGGCGGAGCAATAATGTACCAGTGAGCCGTTGATATATTTTTTGTTGTGGCGGAGTAAAAGTGTCCCACTCACGTTAAGCTTTCTATCCTGTATGTAATCCATATTCAGGAGGGAGGCGAAAGGATGTATCCC